>NZ_JBXUOY010000194.1:0-10518 GCF_057196705.1 Streptomyces sp. ATLC9
CCTGTGGACAACCCGGAGGGTTCAGGAAACCGGCAGCTCAGGAGCGTCCCGCGCGGTCGTCGGCCACCGGGGCGGGGGGCGGGCGGCCCCCGCCCCCCCCCCACCGCCGCGGGCCCCGCCCCCCCCCCCCCCCCCCCCCGCGCGGACCCGTCCGTCAGTACGACAGGTCTCGCTGCTCCTCGATCAGGCGACCGGCGATGCGCAGGTTGCCCTCGGAGTCGAGAATCGCGATGATCTTCTTCGTGGAGCCGTAGTGCGTCGTGAAGTAGATCTTGTCCGCTTCCTGGGAAGTGGAGTAGTTCGTGTTAACCGACAGCTCGATGCTCACCGGCGAGCTGATGAGCACATCCTTCTTGGGCGAATCCGGGTAGACCTGGTTCTGCCGCAGCCTGACCCGGCCGTGGGTGTCTCCCTCGTCCCAGTCCGTCGCCAGCCCGAGATCGATATCTGCCATGATGTGCCCCCTCTTGACCATGGCGGACCTCTTTTGTTCCAGAACTCCGGACACACACGAAGTGACGTGCCCAAATGCCGGGAAAGTCCGCTCTCTCTTCGATGTCGGGCTCACGAGACCTCTCGCGAACCCGCTGAAAAGCTACACACGTTTCACCCTTCCCGGCGATGAGGGTTCACAGTTGCCTCTTCTCTTCCGCACAGAGGACTTTGATGGCGGCATATGCAAATATCTGATCGCTTCCGGATCGGTTCAGAGCACTTCCCTGTCGCCACCCCGGTAGGTGCGTGACGGGTTCGACCATCCGGTCCCCACGACGGTCCGCTGACTCCTCCGGTTCGGCGCCGACGGGACCGCTGGACATCGGCACACAGGCTCCGGGACGCCCGCCGATCCGGCTCAGCAGGCGAGCCGGTCGTTCTTGACGGCGGTGAGGAACGACGCCCAGGCGTCCGGGCCGAAGGCGAGGGCCGGGCCGTGCGGGGTCTTGCTGTCGCGCACGGGGACGGTGCCGGGGAGGTTGCCGGCGACCTCGACGCAGTCGCCTCCGTTGAGGTTGCTGTAGCTGGACTTGCGCCACCGTGCGGCGGTTATCTCGTACGGGGAGGTGGTCATGGAAGCTCCTCCAGGAGTCGGAGTAGGAACTCCGCCGAGTCACGCGGGGACAGGGCGTGGTCGCGCAGCCGATCGTAGCCGACCTGGAGTTCCTCGACCCGGGCCGCTTCCTCGATCAACTCCCCGCTGTAGGCGGTCTCCACCCATGCGACGGTCCTGCCGTCCAGGAGTCGCAGGAACGCCGTGTCCGTGTGGCTCAGTTCGCGCAATCCGGCTCGAAACGGGAGAACTTGCAGTATCACGTTCCACAGCTCTGTCGTATCGACCAGATACTTCAACTGCTCGCGCCATACCGTGGCGTCCGGCAACGGGCGGCGCAGAACGGCCTCGTCGAGAATCGCTCTGAGCTGAGGCGCGCCATCGCCCGTCAGGACATCTCTGCGGCTCATGCGCGCCTTCACCTGTTGTTCCAGTTCGTCGCCTGGACGCAGGCCACCCAGCGTCAACAGCTCACGGGCGTACGCCTCGGTCTGGAGCAGTCCCGGCACGACACCGGGTGAGTACTTCTGAATACTCACCGCCTCGCCCTCGAGTGCCATGAAGCGGCGGTACTTCTCGCGGAACCGGGTGGCGTCCCCGGCCGCCAGCTCCCACAGGGCCAGTAGCAGGCCAGGAGTGCCGTAGTACTGGTCGAGGGCCTGGGCGACGTCCGGGCTGCCGATGGTGTGGCCGCTCTCCATCTTGCCGAACAACGACCAGTCCCAGCCCAGCGCCTCGCCCAGTTTCCGCAGGCTGTCGCCGCGTTCGGTGCGCAGGGTGCGCAGCTCCTCGGCGAACCGCCGGCGCGGTTCCTGACTGCGGCCCGTGACCACTCTTCTCGGCGGCATCGCGTCCCCCTCCGTGGAATGTGTGGAAGCGGCACCGGGCGGCCGGGAAGGGCTTCCCGGCCACGGGTGTTCGCGCTCCACTCCGGTTCATGCTCGTAAAGCGAACGCGACCGACGGTAGTCGTGATGTCGCTTCTCGCACATGGATACGGCGGAGGTATCACACCATATGGTGATGGAAGGTTCGCATCAGGTTGGAGAGCAACGGATCGGGGAGGCGGAGGCGGCCCGTGACGCGCTCGCCGAGGCGCTGCGGCGGGCGGGGATCCGGTTCCCGGCCGTGGACGTCCGCGCCCCTGTCCGCACGTACAGGGGCGCGGACGGGGCGGCCGGTTACGCGATGGTGGTCCTCGGCGAGTGCTCCGCGCCGGTGGCGCGGGAGTTGGCGGCCGTCATCGAGCGGGGTGCGGTGTGACGCCGCCTCCGTTCGCCCCGGCCGTCGAGCGCCCGTGGCGCGACGGGTGGCCGCTGCCGGCGCACACCGACGACGCCAACGGCTGGACCACGGGCGGCTGCTGGCTGTACTGCCGCCGCGACGGCGTACGGGTGCTGTGGATCGGTTCGGTGCGCACTCCCGGTGCGGCGGGCGACGTGTACGCGTGCGGCCCGTGCATCGCGGAGCTGGACCACATGGTGCGCCTCCAGTCCCACGGCCGGGACGAGCCGCCCGGCAGAACGGACGGAACGGACCGCGCGACGGGGACCGTTGCGTGCGGGCACCGGCGGATCGGGAGGCTCGGCGGCAGGGTCCGCTGCCGCGACTGCGGGCGGCAGATCTACCTCTGAGCAACCGCCGGGGCCATAACACCGTGCTATGGCCAAGTGGTAGTACCCAGCCCGTTCCGCTTCCGGGAACCTGGTGCCTCCCCCACAGGTCACACGCGAACCACCGCGTGTCTCCGGAAGCGAGGAATCCCTTGCGAATAACCAGGCTCGTCCCCGCCCTGATCGCGGCCATGGCCGCCGTCCTCTCCCTCTTCGTGCTGGCCCCCGCCGCCTCCGCCAAGGAGGCGCCCGGCAGCGGCGGCCCGCAGCCGATCATCGGCGGCGGCTACGCGCAGAACGCGCCCTGGGCCGCGCGGCTGTTCTCCAACGGCCGTGAGACGTGCTCCGCGACGATCATCGCGCCGACCTGGATCCTCACCGCCAGGCACTGCGTCAGCGGCGGCGGGCTGTCGTTCCGCATCGGCAGCCTCGACCAGCACAGCGGCGGCACCGTCGCCAACGGCACCCAGATCTACAACCACTCCTCCTCGGACCTGTCGCTGGTCCGCCTGGACCGCTCGGTCTCGGCGACCTACGCGCGCCTGGGACAGCCGGGCTCGGTGTGGGTCAACCAGACCGTGCAGGTCTACGGCTGGGGCGCCACCTCCCGGTGCGGCTCCGAGGCCAACTGCCAGTCGCGGTACCTGAAGGTCGCGAACGTGATCGTGACCGGCGGCTGCTACGACGCCTACTACGGTTCGGCGATCTGCGCCCGCCGCGGCGACGGCATCACCGCGGGCGGCGACTCCGGCGGCCCGATGATGGCCAACGGCGTCCAGGTCGGCGTCGCCTCCACCAGCGACCGGCAGACCACCACGGCGTACACCAACGTGACGGCCTACCGCTCCTGGATCCAGTCGATCGCGGGCGTCTGACCCCACGCGGCCCGTTCCGGCGGCAGTCCCTTCTCCGGGTCCTCCCCGTTCCGCCCCGGCGGAACGGGGAGGACCCGTTTTCCGGTTCCGGGCGGGACCGCCCCGCTCAGAGCGTCTCGCTGAGGGTGTCGGCGATGCGGCGGCGGGCGGCGCGGGCGGCGGGGACGGCCGAGACCGCGACCGCGCCCACCACGGCCGCGGCGGCCACCAGCAGCAGGACGCCGGGGTGCGGGGTCTGGGCTATGCCCGCGCCGATGCCGCTGGAGCGGCCCTGCGCGTCGATCAGCCACCGTCCGGCGGCGGCTCCCAGCACGGTGCCGGCCAGGGCGGCGGCCAGGGCGGTGAAGGCGGTGGAGACGGTGATCACGCCCGCTGTCTGGCGCGGGGTCAGGCCGATGGCCTTCAGCGCGAGCAGATCGCGTCCCCGGTCGCGGACGCGGGCGCCGATGACGGTGGACAGTTCGGTGAGGCCGATCAGGGCGAGCACGGCGATCAGTCCGGCGAGGACGCCGCGTACTCCGGCCAGCTCGTCGGCGGGGTTGGCCGGCTCACGCACTTCCAGCCGCCCGCCGGAGGAGGCGGCCAGGTCGGCGCCGACCTGGCCGGCGTCGGCGCCGTCGCGCAGGACGAGGTGGTGGAGGTCGGGTGCGGCCGGGCCCGGGCCGTCGCCCAGGTCGAGGTTGTCCAGGGAGGTGGAGATCACCCGTCCGCCGTCCTCGGGTTCGATGGAGCGGCCGGTGATGTGGAGGATCTGCGGGCGGCCCTGGACGGTCATCCGCACCCAGTCGCCTACGCGCACGTCCAGCAGGTCGAGCAGTCCCTGTCCGGCGACGGCCTCGTCCGGGCCGTCGGGGAGGCGGCCCTCGGCGAGGGCGAAGGGATAGGGGTCGGCGTCGGTGCCCAGGCCGCGCAGGGTGATGGTGGCGGTCTGGCCGGGGACGAGGGCCTCGGCCTCCGCGCCGGGGTGGACGGCGGTGACGTCGGGGTGCGCGGCCAGCAGCCGCTCGGTGCGGGCGCGGTACCCGGCCCCGGAGGCCGCGCCCTCGGGGGAGCCGTCGCGCACGGTGAGGGCGGCGGGCAGGCCGATCTCCTCCGGGCGTCCGTGGAAGCGGTCCACGGTGGCCCAGGCGCCCAGCGCGGCGGTGATCATGGCCAGTGGCACGGCCAGGCGCCCGACGGCGGCCAGCGAGCGGGCCCGGCCGGGGAACGCGCCGCGCCAGCCGAGGACGAGGGCGGGCGGCACGTCCCGGCCCAGGGCGCGCCGCTCGGGCGGGGTCAGCGGGCCCAGGCCGCGCGGCACCGCCGTACGCGCCACCGGAACGGGCGGCACCCGCCCGGCGCGCCAGGCGGCCAGCGAGGTGGCGGTGGCGATGAAGAGGACGGAGGCGCCGGTGGTGGCCAGCACCGTCCAGGTGTGGCCGGGCAGTTGCCGCCACACGTCCACCGCCTCGCCGATGCGGCCGGGGACGCGCGCGCCCAGCAGTTCGGTGACGGCCGCCCCGCAGGCGACGCCGAGGAGGGCGAAGCCAAGGTGCTGGACGAGGAAGACGCGGACGACCTGGGCGGGAGTGAAGCCGATGGCCTTCAGCACCGAGATGTCGCGCAGGTGGCCGTGGACACGGGTGCTGATCGCCCCGGCGACCGCCAGGGCCGCGGCCAGCAGCGCGCCGAGTCCGAAGAGGGCCAGGAGCAGGCCGAGCAGCCGCCCCTCGCCCTCGGCGTCGGCGCGGGCCTGCTGCCAGCGGGTGACCTGCGAGACCTGGTCGGTGCCGAGGGCGGTGACGGCGCGCTGGACCATGAAGTCGGTGTCGACGGGGTCCTCCAGGCGCAGTCCGACGGTCTGCCCGGTGCGCCCGGGGTCGGGCTGGACCGTCTCCAGTCCCTCTTCCGGCAGCCAGCCGGTGCCGGGGGTGTCGCCGGGGGCGTAGCGGGGTTCGGCGGTGTCGGCGACTCCGACGACGCGCAGCGTGTGCTCGGTGCCGCGCGCCCCCCGTACGGAGAGGGCGTCGCCCGGTTCGGCCCACAGGGCGCGGGCGAGGGAGCCCTCCAGGACGATCTCGTCGGCGGCGCCGGCGGCCGGCCAGCGGCCGGCGGTGATCAGCGGGCGTCCCACCCCGGGCGGTTCGGGTCCGGTGGCGCGCAGTTCCGCGCTCGCCCGCGCGCCGCCCAGTTCCACGGTGGTGCGGGCGGTGCGGAAGGGGCCGGCCAGTCCCGCGACGCCCTCCAGGTCGCGCAGCTGTTCCGGCCGGGCGCCGTCGCGGGTGTGGATCCACACGTGCGCGCCCTCGGACTGGGTGAAGACCCGCTGCCAGGGGTCGGCCGTGTAGGAGAACAGGGCGCCGGCGAGCAGCAGGGAGGCGATGATCCCGGCCGTGGCCAGTACGGTGAACAGCGCCTCGCCGCGGTGCGCCCGCAGGTCGGCGTGGGCCCAGCGCAGGGTGGCGCGCACGTCGTCTCAGTCCTTCAGTTCCAGTACGCCGGCCACGCCCTTGCCGCGCCGCCGCGCACCCGGGCCGCCCGCGTCCAGGGCGGCGTCGTCGGCTATGCGGCCGTCGAAGAAGCTGATCACGCGGTCGGCGGCGCTGGCCATACGGGCGTCGTGGGTGACCAGCACGATGGTCTGGCCGCGTCCGTGGAAGCGGGAGAGCAGGCGCAGCACCTCGCGGGTACCGCGGCTGTCGAGGCTGCCGGCGGGTTCGTCGGCCAGCAGCAGGTCGGGGTGGTTGACCAGGGCGCGGGCCAGGGCGACACGCTGCTGCTCACCGCCGGACAGCTCGCCGGGCATGCTGCGCTCCTTGCCCTCCAGGCCGAGTTCGGCCAGGAGTTCGGCGCGGTCGGCGCGGGCGCCCCTGGGGCTGGTGCCGGCCAGCAGGGCGGGCAGTTCGACGTTGTCGGCGACGGTGAGGTTGGAGACGAGGTTGAAGAACTGGAAGACGATGCCGATGCGGCGGCGGCGCAGCACCGCCCACTGGGACTCGCCGTAGGAGTCCAGGCGGGTGCCGTCGAACCAGATGCTGCCGGCGTCCGGCTTCTGGAGTCCGCCGAGCAGGTGGAGCAGGGTGGACTTGCCCGCGCCGGACGGGCCGGTGACGGCGACGAACTCGCCGCGCGAGACGGTCAGGTCCACACCCCGCACCGCCCTGGCGGGGGCGCCCTCGCCGTGGTGGGTCTTGGCCAGGCCCTCGGCCCGCAGGAGAGGGGGCGGGCCCGCCGGTGCGGCGGGGTCCGGTGCGGCGGGCTCCGGTCCGGCCGGCGCCTGGGAACGGCTCATTCCAACTCCTCCTGACAGCGTTCCAGCCAGTCGAGGTCGGCCTGGAGGTGCAGCATCGCGCCCTCGATCAGCAGTTGCGCCACCCGGTTGTCCCGGTCCTCGGCCGCGGCGAGCCGGGACAGCTCGCGCATGGTGTTGAGGTACTGGCGGCGCTGCTTGTTGATCAGTGCGATCTGGTCGGCCAGGCCGGTCTGCGGGGCGATCGCGAGCTTCATGAAGAACTCGTCCCGCACCCGGGGTTCGTCGGTGGGCTCCTCGAACCACGCCCGCACCGCCTCGCGCCCCGCGTCGGTGAGCCGGTAGATCCGCTTGTTGGGCCGGGTGGACTGGGCGACGTCCTCGCCCTCGATCAGCCCCGACTTCTCCAGCCTGCCCAGCGTGACGTAGACCTGCCCGACGTTCGGCTGAGGGTACGCGGCGCCCAGCAGCTTCTCAAGGGCGCCCTTGAGCTCGTATCCGTGGGCGGGACCGGCCGCGAGGAGGGCCAGGAGCGGCAGACGCACGCGCGTACTCCTCCTCCCCGTCCCGTACCGGGCCGGTGCCTGGCCGGCTGCCCCTCCCGGGCGGCGGCGGCCCGGTCGGCGGTGCGCCGGCTGTCTGTCGGTCGGCGTCTAGTATCGCCCATGGCCAACGGGTATATATGAGCGTCCGGTGCTCGCCGGCCGCCGGGTCGGTCGCGCACGACCGGTGCGCTGGGGAGGGGCCTATGCGGTGGACGCGGGCCGCGGGGAGGGGGCTCCTGGCCGCGGCCGTGGTGCTGGCGGGTTACGCCGGACCGGGCTCGCCGGCCGGCGGGGGGCCCGCCGGGCCGGCCCCGCACACCGGGGGGCGCGGCCCGGTCACCCTGGTCACCGCCGGGGATCTGACCGACTATCTCGATCCGGTGCTGGAGGACTGGAACCGCGCGCACCCGGGCGAGGAGGCCACGCTGGTGGAGCTGCCGGACTCCGCCGACGAGACCCGCGCCCAGATGGTCACCGGCCTGCGCTCGGGCAGTTCCCGCTTCGACGTGCTCAACATCGACGTGGCCTGGACCTCGGAGTTCGCGGCGGCGGGCTGGATCGCCCCGGTGGACCCCGGCCGCTTCCCGCTGGACGCCTTCCTTCGGCCGGTGGTGGACACCGCCACCTTCGGCGGGCGGCTGTACGCGGTGCCGTACGTGACCAACGCCGGGCTGCTGTACTACCGCGCGGACGTGCTGGCGAAGGAGGGTGAGCGTCCGCCGCGCACCTGGGCCGAGCTTGAGCGGCTGGCGAGGGAGGTCGCCCCCCGGCACGGACTGGACGGCTACGCGGGCCAGTTCCTGCCGTACGAGGGGCTGACGGCCAACGCAACCGAGGCGGTGCGCTCGGCGGGCGGCTCGTTCCTCGGCGACGAGGGCGCGACGGTGACGGCCGGCTCCGGGGCGACGGCGCAGGGGCTGGCCTTCCTGGCCGACGGGGTGCGCGAGGGCTGGATCCCGGAGGAATCGCTGACCTGGAAGGAGGAGGAGTCGCGGCAGGCGTTCCAGGACGGGCGGCTGCTCTTCCTGCGCAACTGGCCGTACGTGTACGCGCTGGCCGGCGGCGAGGGGTCGAAGGTGGCCGGGAGGTTCGAGGTGGTGCCGCTGCCCGGCCCGGACGGTCCGGGCGTCAGCGTGCTGGGCGGCTCGAACCTGGCGGTCAACTCCCGCTCCCGGTACCCGGAGACGGCGGCCGACCTGATCGCGTACCTGACCGGTGAGCAGGTGCAGCGCCGGGTGCTCACCGAGGGGGCGCTGCCCCCGGTGCGGGAGTCGCTGTACTCCGACCCCGGTCTGGTGCGCGACTTCCCCCATCTGCCCACTCTGCGCGAGAGCGTGCTGGCGGCCGAGCCGCGCCCCAAGAGCCCGCGCTACGACCAGGTGAGCCTGGTGGTGCAGGCGGTGGTGCACGACGCGATGGCGGGCCGGCAGACCCCGCGGCAGGCGGTCGCGCGGCTGGTGCGCGAGCTGCGGTCCGTCGCCGGCGAGGGCTGATTCCTTCCCCGGCGCCACCCCCTCTCTCCTGCATACACGTTAGGCACTGATCAGCTTCCCTCGACGCCTCCCGGCGTTCCCGTTCCGGACATAACAGGCCATACAGGGCGACTTCCCGACCATGCGTTGACACCTCGATGACACCCGTACATAACATGTATGTATAACGGCGGTTCACGAACCATGCGCTCCGCGAGCAGGAACGGGATCACGAGGGATGCTCACGGCCACGACCGACCACGGCCTCCCGGCGCGTCCCGCGTCCGCACCCCGCTGACCTCCCGGACCCCCCGGGCCGGCCGACCCCGAGAAGGACACCGTGAACACAGCAGACAGCACAGGCCGTACCGCCAGACGCGCCGCGGCAGCCGGCGCGGCGGCGCTCGTACTCGCCCTGACCGCGTCCGCCTGCGGCGGCGAGGACACCACCACGGGCGGCGACAAGGGCGGCCAGGAACTGAAGGGCGAGACGGTCACGGTCGCCGGGGTGTGGACCGGCGTGGAGCAGAAGAACTTCCGGAAGGTGATGGACGCCTTCACCGAGAAGACCGGTGCCGAGATGAAGTTCGTCTCCACCGGCGACAACGTCTCCACCGTCGTCGGCTCCAAGATCCAGGGCGGCAACGCGCCGGACGTGGTGATGGTCCCGCAGGTCGGTGTGCTCGAGCAGTTCGCCGACAAGGGCTGGCTCAAGCCGCTGTCGAAGACCGCCGACGACCGCGCGCGCGACTACTTCGCCCCGGTGTGGAAGGAGTACGGAACGGTCGACGGCGTCTTCTACGGCCTGTACTTCAAGGCATCCAACAAGTCGACCGTCTGGTACGGCCCCGAGGCCTTCGAGCAGGCCGGCGTCACCCCGCCGAAGGACTACGACGGGATGCTGGAGGCCGGCCGGACCCTCTCCGACTCCGGCGTCGCCGCCTTCTCCGTGGCGGGCGAGGCGGGCTGGCCGCTCACCGACTGGTTCGAGAACATCTACCTCTCCCAGGCGGGCCCGGAGATGTACGACAAGCTCGCCGCCCACGAGATCCCCTGGACCGATCCCTCCGTCGTCAAGGCCCTGACCACCCTCGGCGAGCTCTTCGGCGACAGGGAACTGGTGGAGGGCGGCGGCGCGGGCGCGCTGCGCACGGACTTCCCCGAGTCCGTCGAGAAGGTCTTCGGCGACGACCCGAAGGCGGGCATGGTCTACGAGGGCGACTTCGTCGCGGGCCTGATCAGCGGGCAGTTCGGCAAGAAGGTCGGCGAGGAGGCCAAGTTCTTCCCGTTCCCGGCCGTGGACGGCGGCGAGCCGCCGGTGGTCGGCGGCGGGGACGCGGCGGTCGTCCTCAAGGACGGGGAGAACACCGACGCCGGCATGAGGTTCGTGGAGTTCCTGGCCACCCCGGAGGCCGCCGAGGTGTGGGCCGGGGCCGGCGGCTTCATCTCCCCCAACGAGGCCCTGGACCTGGACGCGTACCAGGACGAGACCACCCGGCAGATCGCACAGTCCCTGGTGGAGGCCGGCGACGGCGTGCGGTTCGACATGTCCGACCAGGCTCCGGCCGCCTTCGGCGGCACCCAGGGCGCCGGCGAGTGGAAGCTCCTCCAGGACTTCCTGCGCGACCCCTCCGACCCGGAGGGCACCGCCGAGAAGCTCGAGTCCGCCGCGGCCAAGGCCTGGAAGAAGAGCTGAGGCGGAAAGCGCCGATGTCCGCCACGACTCCCGCCGTGCCG
>NZ_JBXUOY010000195.1:0-10472 GCF_057196705.1 Streptomyces sp. ATLC9
GCCCCCGGCCGCCCGCAGCGCGGCGAGCCCGCCGGTGTGGGCCTTCTCCGGGCTGAGCAGTACGGCGGTCACCCCGGCGCCGCGCCGGGCCAGGTACGCCCCGGCGAAGAGCGCGTCCCCGCCGTTGTCGCCGCTGCCCACCAGCAGGGCGATCCGGGCGCCGTAGACGCGCCCCAGCATCCCGGCGCAGGCGGCGGCCAGCCCGGCGGCGGCGCGGCGCATCAGCGCCCCGGCGGGCAGGCGCGCCATCAGCTCCCGCTCGGCGGCCCGTACGGTCTGCACGCTGTAGGCATCTCTCATGCCCTCAGTGTGACCGTCCGCCGCCGGGCCCGTCCGCGTTCGGCCGCACCGGCGGGGCGCCTCCGGCGGTCGGCCCCCGGCGGTCAGCTCTCGGCGATCACGACGGCCGTCGCCACCCCCGCGTCGTGGCTGAGGGAGACGTGCCAGTGGCGCACCCCCAGCTCGGCCGCGCGGGCGGCGACGGTGCCGGTCACCCGCAGCAGCGGCCGCCCGTGCTCGGAGGCGTGCACCTCCGCGTCCGTCCAGACCAGCCCGCCGGGTGCGCCCAGCGCCTTGGCCAGGGCCTCCTTGGCGGCGAACCGCGCCGCCAGGGAGGCCACCGAGCGCCGCTCCCCGCCGGGCAGGGTCTGCTCGGCGGGGGTGAACAGCCGCTCGGCCATGGCGGGGGTGCGGGCCAGCGCGCCGGCGAAGCGGTCGACCGAGGCGACGTCGATCCCCACCCCGACGATCACCCGCGTCCCCCCGCCCGCCGGGCGCGCCCGGTCCGTCCGCTGCGCGAACTCACTCCACCGTCACCGACTTGGCCAGGTTGCGCGGCTGGTCCACCTCGTTGCCGCGGGCCGTGGCCAGCTCGCAGGCGAAGACCTGCAGCGGCACGGTGGCCACCAGCGGCTGGAGCAGGGTGGGCGTGGCGGGGATGCGCACCAGGTGGTCGGCGTACGGCACGACCGTCTCGTCGCCCTCCTCGGCGATGACGATGGTCCGCGCGCCCCGGGCCCGGATCTCCTGGATGTTGGAGACGATCTTGTCGTGCAGCACGGACCGGCCGCGCGGCGACGGCACGACCACCACCACCGGCAGGTCATCCTCGATCAGCGCGATCGGGCCGTGCTTGAGCTCGCCGGCCGCGAAGCCCTCGGCGTGCATGTACGCCAGCTCCTTGAGCTTGAGCGCGCCCTCCAGGGCGACGGGGAAGCCCACATGGCGGCCGAGGAAGAGCACGGTGTTCTTGTCCGCCAGGGAGCGGGCCAGCTCCCGCACCGGCTCCATGGTGGCCAGGACCTTCTCGACCTCCGTGGAGATCTGCGACAGCTCCCGGATCACCGAGCCGATCTCGTCGCCCCACTTGGTGCCGCGCACCTGGCCCAGGTAGAGGGCCACCAGGTAGCAGGCGACCAGCTGGGTCAGGAACGCCTTGGTGGAGGCGACCGCGACCTCGGGCCCGGCGTGGGTGTAGAGCACCGCGTCGGACTCGCGCGGGATGGTGGAGCCGTTGGTGTTGCAGATGGCCAGCACCTTGGCGCCCTGCTCCCGGGCGTGGCGCAGCGCCATCAGGGTGTCCATGGTCTCGCCGGACTGGCTGATGGCGACGACGAGCGTGCGCTGGTCCATGATCGGGTCCCGGTAGCGGAACTCGCTGGCCAGCTCGGTCTCGCAGGGGACGCGCGTCCAGTGCTCGATGGCGTACTTGGCGATCATCCCGGCGTGGTAGGCCGTGCCGCACGCCACGATGACGACCTTGTCCACCTCGCGCAGCACGTGGTCGGGGATGCGCACCTCGTCCAGGGCCAGCCGCCCGGCCTCGTCGATGCGGCCCAGGAGGGTGTCGGCGACCGCCTTGGGCTGCTCGGCGATCTCCTTGAGCATGAAGTAGTCGTAGCCGCCCTTCTCGGCGGCCGAGGCGTCCCAGTCCACGTGGTAGGCGCGGGTTTCGGCGGGGGCGCCGTCGAAGTCGGTGACCGTGACCCGGTCCCGCCTCAGCTCCACGACCTGGTCCTGGCCCAGCTCGATGGCCTCGCGGGTGTGGGCGATGAACGCGGCGACGTCGGAGGCGAGGAAGTTCTCGCCCTCGCCGACGCCGACCACCAGCGGCGAGTTCCGCCGGGCGCCGACGACGGTGCCGGGCTCGTCGGCGTGGACGGCCACGAGGGTGAAGGCGCCCTCCAGCCGGCGGCACACCTGCCGCATGGCCTCGGCCAGGTCGCCGCAGGAGGAGAAGTTCTCGGCGAGCAGATGGGCCACGACCTCGGTGTCGGTCTCGGAGGTCAGCTCGTGGCCGCGCTCGGCCAGCTCGGCGCGGAGCGCGGCGAAGTTCTCGATGATGCCGTTGTGGACGACCGCGACCCGCCCGGAGTTGTCCAGGTGCGGGTGCGCGTTGGCGTCGGTCGGCCCGCCGTGGGTGGCCCACCGGGTGTGGCCGATGCCGGTGACGCCGGCCGGCAGCGGGCGCTCGTCCAGCAGCTTGCCGAGGTTGCCCAGTTTCCCGGCCTTCTTCGCGGCGGCCAGCCCGCCGTCGGCGAGGACGGCAACGCCCGCCGAGTCATAACCGCGGTACTCCAACCGCTTCAGTCCCGCGATGACGACGTCGAGGGCGGACTGCCCTCCCGCATAACCAACGATTCCGCACATGCGATGCAGCCTAAGGGCTGCCGGGGGCGAGGGCTGTCAGCGCCCTCGCCCTATTCGTCCGACCGCCCGTCCGACGATCTCCAGGTACTCCGCCTCCTCGCACCGCGGCCGGCCGCCCGGCCGGTACGCCTCCAGGGCGTCGGCCGGGTGCTCCCCCAGGTCCTCGTCGGGCAGTTCGTCCAGGAGTTCCTCCCACACCCGGGCGTCGCACGACTCGGCGGAGCCGCGCGCGGCGGAGCGGCGCCGCGCCGTGCGGAGACGCCGGAACGGAAGCGGCATACGGATCTCCTCCGGGCCGGTGGTGTTCGGAACCCGCCGGAGCGGGCGGGAGCCGCCGCGGCGAACGCACACAACTGGAACAAGTGCGCGAATGCAGTCAACGTATCCGCGCCGGACCGCCGCGTACACCCCCTCGCGCGAACATCTGTGCTGCTGATCACACGGGAACGGCCGTGAGGCCGGCCGCGCCCGGCCCGACAATGGACCCGTGCCCACCCCCGCAACCGCTCCCGGGCCCTGCGCCGCGCCCGGCGACCCGCCGCAGCAGCAGCGCCGCGGCCGGCCGTCCGACACGAGCCCCTTCGTCGACCTCGGGCGGGCCGAGTGGAGCGCCCTGCGGGAGAAGACCCCGCTGCCCCTGACCGCCGCGGAGGTGGAGGAGCTGCGCGGTCTCGGCGACGTCATCGACCTCGACGAGGTGCGGGACGTCTATCTGCCGCTGTCCCGGCTGCTCAACCTCTACGTCGGCGCCACCCACGGGCTGCGCGGCGCGCTCAACACCTTCCTCGGCGACGCGGGCGGCGGGAACGGCGCACAGCGCGGCACCCCGTTCGTCATCGGGGTCGCGGGCAGCGTCGCGGTCGGCAAGTCCACGGTGGCCAGGCTGCTGCGGGCGCTGCTGGCCCGCTGGCCCGAGCACCCGCGGGTGGAGCTGGTGACCACCGACGGCTTCCTGTTCCCCAACGCGGAACTGCACCGGCGCGGGCTGATGTCGCGCAAGGGCTTCCCCGAGTCCTACGACCGCCGCGCCCTCACCCGGTTCGTCGCGGACGTCAAGTCCGGCCGGGAGGAGGTCACCGCCCCCGTCTACTCCCACCTGGTCTACGACATCGTCCCCGGCGAGGTGCTGACGGTGCGCCGCCCCGACATCCTGATCGTCGAGGGCCTCAACGTCCTCCAGCCGGCCCTGCCGGGCAAGGACGGCCGCACCCGGCTGGCCGTCGCCGACTACTTCGACTTCTCCGTCTACGTGGACGCGCGCACCGAGGACATCGAGCGGTGGTACCTGGGCCGCTTCCGCAAGCTGCGCGAGACGGCCTTCCAGAACCCCTTCTCCTATTTCCGCAGGTACACGCAGGTGTCAGAGGAGGAGGCGCTGGACTACGCGCGCGGCATCTGGCGGACGATCAACCGCCCGAACCTCCAGGAGAACATCGCCCCGACGCGGGGCCGCGCCGGCCTGATCCTGCGCAAGGGCCCGGACCACAAGGTCCAGCGCCTGTCGCTGCGCAAGCTCTGACACGGAGCGCCCGCGCCGGCGGACCGCTCCCGTCAGCGGGAAGCGGCGTCCGGCCGCAGCCGGTGGCGGAGGCCGGGCCGCCCGGCGCGGCCTCCCCGGCGCCTCTGGAATCCGTCCGCGCCGGCACGGCACGGACGGCCGGATCGCCGAAGACGGTGAGGGCCGTCAGCTCCATGAGCCGGCACCGCCAGGCGGCCGGCCGGCGGACCGCCCGGAGCGCGACCGTCGCCACTCCGCGGCCGGCGGTGCGGCAGCCGGGTTCGGCGGCGCCGTCCGCCACGTCGACGGGCTCGACGCGCCCGGTCATCCCCCGTGCTCGCCGGGGAACGGGGCGGGGCGGCCGGCGGCCGCCCGATGTCGTGCCGGACCGCGCGTAAAGCGCGGAGCGTCAGCCCAGCGCGGACTTGACCTCGTCCGCCAGCCGCTGCGCCACCGCACAGGCCTGCTCCTCCTCGGCGGCCTCGACCATCACCCGCACCAGCGGCTCGGTGCCGGAGGAGCGCAGCAGCACCCGGCCGGTCTCGCCCAGCTCCTTCTCGGCCTCGTTCACGGCGGTGGCCAGCCGGGCCGAGGAGGAGACCCGGGTCTTGTCCACGTCCCGCACGTTGACCAGCACCTGCGGCAGACGCCGCATGACGCCCGCCAGCTCGGCCAGCGGCCGGCCGGTGGCGGCCACCCGCGCGGCCAGCATCAGGCCGGTCAGGGTGCCGTCGCCGGTGGTGGCGTGGTCCAAGGCGATCACGTGCCCGGACTGCTCCCCGCCCAGCGAGTAGCCGCCGCGCTTCATCTCCTCCAGCACATAACGGTCGCCGACCGCCGTCTGGAGCAGCTCGACGCCCTCGCGCTCCATGGCGAGCTTGAAGCCGAGGTTGGACATCACCGTGGCCACCACGGTGTTCCCCCGCAGCGCGCCGGCCTCCTTCATGCCCAGGGCCAGCACGCTGAGGATCTGGTCGCCGTCGATCTCCTCGCCGGCCGCGTCCACGGCCAGGCAGCGGTCGGCGTCGCCGTCGTGGGCCACGCCCAGGTCGGCGCCGTGCTCGACGACGGCCGCGCGCAGCCCGGCGAGGTGGGTGGAGCCGCAGCCGTCGTTGATGTTGAGCCCGTCGGGTTCGGTGGCGATGGTGACCACCTCGGCGCCCGCCCGCGCGAACGCCTCCGGGGAGACCCGCGCCGCCGCGCCGTGCGCTCCGTCGATGACGACCCTGAGCCCGTCGAGCCGGTTGGGCAGGACGCCGACGAGGTGGGCGACGTACTTGTCGAAGCCCTCGTCGTACTCCTTGACCCGGCCCACCCCGGCGCCCGTCGGGCGGTCCCAGGGCTCGCCGGAGGCGTGCTCGCGGTAGGTCCGCTCGATGCGGTCCTCCAGTTCGTCGGCGAGCTTGTGGCCGCCGCGGGCGAAGAACTTGACGCCGTTGTCGGGCATGGGGTTGTGGCTGGCGGACAGCATCACGCCCAGGTCGGCGCCGAGCGCGCCGGTCAGGTACGCCACGGCCGGGGTCGGCAGCACGCCCACCCGCAGCACGTCCACGCCCGCGCTGGCCAGTCCGGCCACCACGGCGGCCTCCAGGAACTCCCCGGACGCGCGCGGATCACGTCCGACCACCGCCACCGGGCGATGGCCCTTGAACGTACCCGCCTCGGCGAGCACGTGCGCCGCCGCGACCGACAGACCGAGCGCCATTTCGGCGGTCAGGTCGGCGTTGGCGACTCCGCGCACACCGTCCGTACCGAAGAGTCGTCCCACCGTGGTTCCTCCGAGTTCCGAGCTGAGCTCCGGGCGCGCCGAGGCCCGGTCGATCCAGATATACGCCCCTTGGCGGCGGATGCGGCACGGCCGCGGATCCGGCATGCCGACGGTCGCCCCACCGGACGCGCCGGTCCGGAGTCGGGCGGCGACCCGAAGACGAGCGCCCCGACGCACCGTGACGGTGCTGTCGGGGCGCTCGTCAGCGGATCCCAGGGATTCCAGCGGACAGCGAGGCGCTGATCAGCGCTTGCTGTACTGGGTGCCCTTGCGGGCCTTCTTCAGACCGGCCTTCTTCCGCTCGACCGCGCGGGCGTCGCGGGTCAGGAAGCCGGCCTTCTTCAGCGGGCCGCGGTTGTTCTCCACGTCCGCCTCGTTCAGGGCGCGGGCCACGCCCAGGCGCAGCGCGCCGGCCTGGCCGGAGACGCCGCCGCCGCTGATGCGGGCGATGACGTCGTAGCGGTCGTCCAGCTCCAGGACCTTGAACGGCTCGTTGACTTCCTGCTGGTGCACCTTGTTCGGGAAGTAGGTCTCCAGGGTGCGACCGTTGATCTTCCACTGGCCGCTGCCCGGCACGATGCGCACGCGGGCGATGGCGTTCTTGCGGCGCCCGGTGCCGGCGCCCGGCTGGGGCTCACCGAAACGGGACGCGAGGGACTCGGTGGTGTACTCCTCGACGCCCTCGGGGGTCTCGGTGGTGTACTGCTCGACCTCTTCGATCGGGGTCTCGGCGGTGGTCTCGGCCACGGTTCTCCTTAAGCTCTCTTCAGTCTTGGTTGTGGCCGGACTACTGCGCGACCTGGGTGATCTCGAACGGGACCGGCTGCTGGGCGCCGTGCGGGTGGTTCTCGCCCGCGTAGACCTTCAGCTTCGAGAGCATCTGGCGGCCCAGGGAGTTCTTCGGGAGCATGCCCTTGACGGCCTTCTCCACGGCCTTCTCCGGGTTGTTCTTCAGCAGGTCGTCGTAGCGGACGGACCGCAGACCGCCGGGGTAGCCGGAGTGGCGGTAGGCCAGCTTCTGGGTCCGCTTGTTGCCGGAGAGGTGCACCTTGTCGGCGTTGATGATGATGACGAAGTCACCAGCGTCAACGTGCGGCGCGTACACCGGCTTGTGCTTGCCCCTCAGAAGGGTGGCGGCCTGGGTGGCCAGACGGCCCAGGACGACGTCGGTGGCGTCGATGACGTGCCACTGGCGCTGGACGTCGCCGGGCTTGGGGCTGTACGTACGCACGGTCGTAGCCTTCGCTTCTTCAGTGAGTGTTTCCTGACAAGGTCACCGGAGATCACGACAGCCCTGACCGCGCTCCGGTGACGCAAGCCGGTGCGGGTCGCTGGTCATCGTCCTGGTGGACCAGGCGTAACGGCCTCTCACGTGAGAACGAGCAAGCCAATACGCACAACGAACCAGCAGGATACCGGCCGTCCTCCGCACGGGTCAAAACACCCCTCCCCCGGCGGGTGCGGCGGAACCCTCCCGCACACCCCTCAGCGCGCCCGCGCCACCCGCCCCTCGTCCCAGACGGGCTCCGGCGCCTCGCGCACCCGCCCGTCCGCGCCGAAGACCAGGAAACGGTCGAAGGAGCGGGCGAACCAGCGGTCGTGCGTCACCGCCAGCACCGTCCCCTCGTACGCCTCCAGCCCCTGCTGGAGCGCCTCGGCGCTCTCCAGGTCCAGGTTGTCGGTCGGCTCGTCCAGCAGCAGCGCCGTCGATCCGGCCAGCTCCAGCAGCAGGATCTGGAAGCGGGCCTGCTGGCCGCCCGAGAGTCTCCCGAAGGGCTGCTCGGCCTGGCGGTCCAGCTCGTAGCGGCGCAGCGCGGACATCGCCGCGCCCCGGTCCTTCGCGTGCTCGGTCCACAGGACGTCGAGCAGGGTGCGGCCCTCCAGTTCGGGGTGCGCATGGGTCTGGGCGAAGTGGCCGGGCGCCACCCGGGCGCCCAGCTTCCACTCCCCCGTGTGGGCGACGTCACCCCCGGCCAGCAGCCGCAGGAAGTGCGACTTGCCCGAGCCGTTGGAGCCCAGCACCGCTACCCGCTCGCCGTAGAAGACCTCCAGGTCGAACGGCTTCATCAGCCCGGTCAGCTCCAGCCCGGAACAGGTGACCGCCCGCACCCCGGTGCGTCCGCCGCGCAGCCGCATCCGGATCTCCTGCTCGCGCGGCGGCTCCTGCGGAGGGCCCGCCTCCTCGAACTTCCGCAGCCGGGTGCGGGCCGCCTGGAGGCGGGAGGCGAGCCCGTCGTTGTAGGCGGCCTTCTGCTTGAGCGTGTTCACCAGTTTCCTCAGCTGCGCGTGCTGCTCGTCCCAGCGCCGCCGCAGTTCCTCGAAGCGGGCGAAGCGCTCCTTGCGGGCCTGGTGGTAGGTGGCGAAACCGCCGCCGTGCACCCACACGTCCGATCCGGCCGGGCCCGGCTCCACACTGACGATCCTCCGCGCCGCCCGCGCCAGCAGCTCGCGGTCGTGGGAGACGAACAGGACCGTCTTGCGGGTCTCGGCCAGCCGCTCCTCCAGCCAGCGCTTGCCGGGGACGTCCAGGTAGTTGTCCGGCTCGTCCAGCAGCAGCACCTCGTCCGGGCCGCGCAGCAGCGCCTCCAGCACCAGCCGCTTCTGCTCACCGCCCGACAGGGTGCGCACCTGCCGCCACCGCGCCTTGTCGTAGGGGACGCCGAGGGCGGCGGTGGTGCACACGTCCCAGGCGGTCTCGGCCTCGTAGCCGCCGGCCTCCGCCCAGTCCGCCAGCGCCTGCGCGTAACCCATCTGGGCGGCCTCGTCGTCGACCTCCATGATCTTCAGCTCGGCGGCGTCCACCGCCTCCGCCGCCCGGCGCACCCGCGGCCGGGACACCGAGACCAGCAGGTCGCGCACCGTGCGTTCGTCCCGGACCGAGCCCACGAACTGCGGCATCACCCCGAGTCCGCCGCCGACGGTCACCGTGCCGCCGTGCGGCTTCAGCTCTCCGGCGATCAGCCGCAGCAGCGTCGTCTTCCCGGCCCCGTTGGCACCCACCAGGGCCACCACCGAGCCCTCCCCCACCCGGAACGAGACGTCACCGAACAGCACCCTCCCGTCGGGCAGGTAGTACTCCAGGTGCGCGGCCTCGACGTGTCCCATCCCCCGACTGTGACCGCGCCGGCGGCCTCGCGGCAAGCGAATAAGATACGGGGCATGAGCTTTGGGCAGGGGGGGCCGGGCTGGGGCCCGGGAGGACCGTCCGGGCAGCCTGATCCGTTCGGGCGGCCGGGGCAGTCCGGGCCGGACTGGGCGGCGCTCGCCGAGCGGAGCGAGCGCGCCCGCGCCCGGCGCCGCCGCTGGCTGATGATCGGCGGCGGGGCGATGGCCACCGCCGTCGTCGCCGCGATCGTCGCGGTCGCGGTCGTCAACGAAGGCGGATCGGGCTCCGGCCCCGCCGCCGCCTCGGACTCCCCGGCGCCGACGGCCTCCGGGACGCCGCCGCCCGGCCCGGAGCAGCCGGAGCCGTCCTTCTCCTCCGAGCCGCCTCCCCCGCCGCCGGACCCGCGGGACTTCCTCTCCAGCGCCGAGAAGGACACCGCCCCGCTCGGCGCCGCCACGCTCTTCCCCGGCGATTCGATGAAGGTCAACGGCCGCACCTACGACAAGGGCGCCACGGCTTCCACCGGGAGCTGCGCGTCCGGCACCCAGGGGGCGCTCGGCGCGGTGCTGACCGACAACGGCTGCCGCGAGCTGATCCGGGTGACGTATGTGCGCGAGGGGGTGGCGGTCACCGTCGGCGTCGCGGTCTTCGACGACGCCGAGGACGCGAGCAGGGCCAAGGAGCAGTCCCGGCCCAACGTCGCCTCACTGGCGGGCTCGGGCGTGCCCACCTTCTGCCGGGGCGGCGTGACCTGCCGCACCTCCGCCAACGCGCTGGGCCGCTACGCGTACTTCACCATCTCCGGCTACACCAGCGGCAAGGACGTCACCGCCTCCGAGACCGCCGCCCGCCGGGCGGGCCTGGACGCGGCCGACTTCGCCTTCGCCCGCATCCTCGAACGCGGCCGGGAGCAGGCGGCGGCCTCGGTCACCGGCTGACGCGGGCCCTGAACCGGACGGGGGGGGGGGGGGGCCGGGGGCCCGCGCGCGGGGGGGGGGGGGGGGCCCCCCCCCCCCGGCCGGCGCGGGGACGTCAGTCCCGCTGGGCTCCCGCCGGGAGCGTGCGCAGCGTCACCTTCGTAGCCGTCTTCCGCTTGAAGGACCGGTCGGGCATCCTCGTCGCGTCCCGGTGGCGGTCGGAGCTGTTCAGGATCACTCCGACGGCTGTGCGCCCGTCACGCGTCGCCGCGAAGACTGGGCAGGGGCCGGTCTTGGAGCGCCGCCATTCGACAGTGAGCCTCTTCCAACCTGACGAGTGGTTGGACCGGCGACCCCGGTGGCGGGCATGAGGAAAGCTCCTGGTGGACGGGTTCACGACCAAGATCACCAGTCCGCCAGGAACTCTCGTGCTTGTCTACCCGTCTGCCATCGATCTGTCCAGCCGCACCCCGCAGCGTCTCGCCGGTCTGCTCGCGGGGCACCGGCGTCGGATCGGCTCCCGCTGGCGCCGCC
>NZ_JBXUOY010000196.1:0-10350 GCF_057196705.1 Streptomyces sp. ATLC9
CTCCCCTCTGGGAATCCGCCCCGGCGGCATGTCCAGGATGCCCATGACCGCCTGCGCGGTCACCGACTTGCCCGAACCCGACTCCCCCAGCACCGCCAGCGTCTCACCGGCACGCACGTCATAGCTCACCCCGTTGACGGCTCTGATCACACCGTCTCGCGAAGAGAACTCCACGTGGAGGTCGCGGACCTCCAGCAACGGTCCTTCCCTCTCGCTGTCCCGCGCCTCGGGACCGTTCGCGGTCTTATCGACAGTAATCACGTACGCCTCCCTCAGCGCAGCTTGGGATCGAGGGCGTCGCGCACCGCGTCGCCGAGCATGATGAACGCCAGCACCGTGACACTGACGAAGGTCGCCGGGAAGAGCAGCGGGTGCAACGACTCGCGGACCCGGCCGAGCGACTCGCTGACCATGACGCCCCAGGAAATCGTCGGAGGCTGGACACCAACACCGAGGAAGCTCAGCGTCGCCTCGGCGGAGATGATGACCCCCAGGCTGATGGTGGAGACCACGATCAGCGGAGTGACGGCGTTGGGCAGGATGTGCCGGATCACGATGCGGCTCGTCGAGGCGCCCAGCGAGCGGGCGGCCGTCACGTAGTCGGCCTGCTTCGCCTGGATCACCGAGGAACGCATGATACGGGCCATGCTCATCCAGCCCAGGAGGGTCAGGGCCGCCAGCACGCCCCAGATGCCTCCGACCCGCGACCCGGTCTCGGGGTCGCGGAAGGCGTTCAGGATGACGATGGCACCGACCAGGAACGGCAGGCCCAGGAAGATGTCGATGCCACGGGAGATCACCGTGTCCATCCAGCCACCCAGGTAGCCGGCGACTGTGCCGAACAGGCCGCCGATGATCGCGGAGCCCAGAGTGGCCAGGACACCGACCACGATGGAGGTCCGGGTGCCGTGGATGACCCGGGCGTAGATGTCGCAACCGCGCGCGTCATAGCCGAACCACGCTTCCGAGCTCGGGCTCTGGAGCGAGTTCGACAAGGAACAGGAACGCGGGTCGACACTCGTGAAGAGCCCCGGGAAGGCCGCTATCACACACAGGAACAGGATGACACCGGCTGAGACGATGAAGATCGGTCGGCGCACCAGGTCCCGGATCGCGTCCTGCAGCAGGCTGCGCGATCTGGTTTCACCCGAATTATCCGCGCTGCCGCCGTCACCCGGGGGCGGGACGTCAGCGGCCGTGGGCATGGTCGAAGCGCTGCTGTCAGACATAACGAATCCTCGGGTCAAGCACGGCGTAGAGCAGGTCCACCAGAAGGCTGGCGAAGAGGTACACCAGCACCAGCATGGAAACGAAACCGACGAGCACCGGCCCGTCCTCGATCTGAGTGGCCTTGAAGACGTTGAAACCGACGCCTGGCACGTTGAAAATGCGCTCGGTAACCATGGCGCCACCCATCAGCGTGCCGATGTCGATACCGAGGTAGGTGACCACGGGGATGAGGGAGTTGCGCAGGACGTGTACACCGAAGATTCGCGACTGCGGCAGGCCCTTGGCCTTCGCCGTGCGGACGTAGTCGGTCCTGAGGTTCTCCGCCACGGACGCCCGGGTGAGGCGTGCGATGTAGGCGAGGGAGACCGAGCCGAGCACAATGCCGGGCAGCAGGTAGCTCTGCCAGCCCTCGAGTACGCCCGCCACCGGCAGGATGCCCCACTTCACGCCGAGGAAGAGCTGGGCGGTGGTGCCGATGACGAAGATCGGGATGGAGATCACGGACAGGGTGGAGAGCAGAACGAGGTTGTCCACGAAGCTGCCGCGCTTCAGCCCTGCCATGAGACCGGCCGCGACGCCGATGATCGCCTCGACGATGAAGGCGATCAGGGCGAGCCGCAGAGTGTGGGGCCACGCCTCCGCGATCATGTCGCCAATCGGACGGCCCGCGAGGCTCTGACCGAAATCCCCCTGCACAAGCCCTGAGAGGTAGTACCAGTACCTCACGTACCAGGGCTCGTCGAGATGATACTGCTCGGTGAGAGCGATCCGGACACTGTCCGGCACGGGACGCTCACCGTACAGATTCTGGACGGGGTCTCCGCCGATCGCGAGAGTGAGCGCGAAGATGATGACTGTGGTCCCGATGAACACCGGGATCATCTGCAGTAGCCGCCTGGCGACATACCGGCCCATGGGTGATCCTCCTCATGGTGACGGTGGGGACAGGATCCCTGTCCCCACCGTCAGATCCTGAGTCGTTGTTCAGCCTGTGACTCGAACGACTGTCAGGAGTTCTCGATCTGGTCCAGAACAACGTTGTTGTAGAGGTCGATGTCGACGTTCTTCACGCCCTCGGAGTGACCGAAGACGTTCTTGCCGAAGCGCAGCGGGATGACCGGCATCTCCTCGGCCAGGATGTCCTCGGCCTGCTGCCACTTGGCGATGGCCTCCTCCTCGGTCTCCGCGGAGCGGCCCTCGGCGACCAGCTTGTCGAACTCCTTGTCGCTGAAGCCGTAGTAGTTCGACGAACCGTCGGTGCTGTACAGCGGGCCGAGGTAGTTCTCCATGGACGGGTAGTCCATGATCCAGCCCATCCGGAAGGCGCCGGCGAACTGCTCGTTCTCGACCTGGGTCAGCATCTCGGCGAACTTCGGAATCGGAGTGCCGACGCATTCGACATCGAGGTTCTTGCGGATCTGGTCGCAGGTGGCGTCGATCCACTGCTTGTGGCCACCGTCACCGTTGTAGCCGAGCTGGATCTTGTCCCCCTCGAAGCCCCCGGCCTCGTCCAGGAGCTTCTTGGCGGCCTCGGGGTCGAACTTGCAGGCCTCACCGCAGGTGTCCTCGCGGTAGCCGGAGACCACCGGCGAGACGAAGGAGCGGGCGGACTCCTGCGAGCCCTGGAAGACCACGTCGATGATCTCGTCACGGTCGATGGCCATCGAGATGGCCTTGCGGACACGCTTGTCGGAGTACGCGTCCTCGTACATCGGGTACGCCAGGAACTGGAAGGTGGAGGCCGGGGAGGTCTTGAACCGGTCACCGAGCTCGCTCTGCGCGGTGCCCATCACCTCGGTGGGAATGGTGCGCAGGACGTCCAGGTTGCCGGCCAGCAGATCGTTGTAGGCCGTGTTCTGGTCCTGGTAGACCTTGAAGTCGATGCCGTCGATCTTCGGCTGGTCGCCCAGCTTGTAGTCCTCGTACTTGGTGACGGAGACCAGCTGGTCGTGCTTCCACTCGCCCTTCATCTTGAAGGGGCCCTGGCCGACAGGGGCTTCCTCGTACTTCTCGATGTCCTCGAACGCGGAGTCCGGCATCGGGTAGAAGACCGTGTAGCCGAGCAGCGAGGGGAACCCGGAGAACGGGGCCGACAGGGTGACCTCGATGGTCTTGTCGTCGATGGCCTTGAGGCCGCTGAGCTCCTCGCCCTTGGGCTCGGGGGCCTTCTTCGGGCCCTCCTCACCGTCGGGGTCCTGCGGGTTCAGGTCCTCGTAACCCTCGATGGTCCCGAAGAAGTAGTTCCCGTCCGCGGCGTTCGGACCGTAGGCACCCCAGTTCCAGGCCTTGACGTAGTTCTCGGCCTTGACCGGCGTGCCGTCGTGGAACACGGCGTCCTTGAGCTTGATCGTCCAGGTCTTGTTGTCCTCGGACTCGATCGACTCGGCCGCGGCCATGACCGGCTTGTTGTCCTCGTCGAACTCGACGAGCGGAGTGAACAGAGCCGACAGGACCTGGTTGCCCGAGCTCTCAGTCGTGCTGGCCGGGACGAGACGCTTGGGCTCGCCGATGTCCATGCTGATGGAGCCGCCACTGGCGCCGTCTTCCTTGTTGTCACCGCTGTCGCTGCCGCCACAGGCGGTCGCGGCCAGCGCCACGACTATCGCACTCGCGACCCACTTGGCGCTCATGGCACCGCGCATGGGTATGCCTCCTCAGGAGTCCACTGTTCTCACGGGAGGAGCCGCCCCTCGCACCAGTGCGGCTCCCCGTCTTCGTTGTGGAGCCGTTCACCGATCGACGGACAACCCGCCTACCCGAATTCAATGGACCCAACTATTGGGGACACGAGGCGCGTAGACCACACGTGACGGATCTCGGTTTGGTCACATAACACTCACGCCCCCGATCAGAATCCGGACAAAATAATCCCATACAGACTTACGCGAAACGGACTGTTGATACGGCTTCCGACATTTGAAGTCCGCTCACCGGACGCCCGTGTGCCCTAAAACACTTGACGTGAGACATGAGACATGAGGGCTCGCGGCGACACCGGAACACGCCTCCCCACGCGTTCCGGTGTAATTTCTCTCACCATGCCGACGCCCCGTCCGTCGACTCCCGATCGTCGACGGACGGGGCGCGGGGCCGGGTCAGGCGTGCTTGGCCCGGGAGGCGGCGCGGGCGCGCTCCTTCTGGTCCAGGACGACCTTGCGGATGCGCACGGCCTCCGGGGTCACCTCCACGCACTCGTCGTCGCGGCAGAACTCCAGGGACTGCTCCAGCGAGAGCTTGCGCGGCGGGACGATCGACTCGGTCACGTCGGCGGTCGAGGACCGCATGTTGGTGAGCTTCTTCTCCTTGGTGATGTTGACGTCCATGTCGTCGGAGCGGGAGTTCTCACCGACGATCATGCCCTCGTACACCTCGGTGCCCGGCTCCGTGAAGAGCACGCCGCGCTCCTGGAGGTTGGTCATCGCGAAGGCGGTGACGGCGCCGGCGCGGTCCGCCACGAGCGAGCCGTTGTTGCGGGTCTTCAGCTCGCCGAACCAGGGCTCGTGGCCCTCGTGGATGGAGTGGGCGATACCGGTGCCGCGGGTCTGGGTCAGGAACTCGGTGCGGAAGCCGATCAGGCCGCGGGAGGGCACCACGAACTCCAGGCGCACCCAGCCCGAGCCGTGGTTGGACATGTTGTCCATCCGGCCCTTGCGGGTGCCCATGAGCTGCGTGACGGCGCCCATGTGCTCCTCGGGCACGTCGATGGTCAGGCGCTCGACCGGCTCGTGGACCTTGCCGTCGACCTCCCTGGTCACCACCTGCGGCTTGCCGACGGTCAGCTCGTAGCCCTCCCGGCGCATGGTCTCCACCAGGATGGCCAGCGCCAGCTCGCCGCGGCCCTGCACCTCCCAGGCGTCGGGACGCTCGGTGTCCAGCACGCGCAGCGAGACGTTGCCGATCAGCTCGCGGTCGAGACGGTCCCTGACCTGTCGGGCGGTGACCTTGCGGTCCTTGACGGCCGCCTTGGCGTCCGCGCCCTTGCCGGTGCCGCCCCGGCCGACCAGCGGCGAGGTGTTGGTGCCGATGGTCATGGAGATCGCCGGCTCGTCGACGGTGATCAACGGCAGCGCGACCGGGTTCTCCGGGTCGGCCAGCGTCTCGCCGATGGTGATGTCCGGGATGCCGGCGACGGCGCAGATGTCACCCGGGCCCGCCACCTCGGCCGGCTTGCGGGTGAGCGCCTCCGTCATCAGCAGCTCGGTGATGCGCACGTTCTGCGTCGAGCCGTCGCGCTTCATCCACGCCACCGTCTGGCCCTTGCGCAGCTCGCCCTGGGCCACGCGCAGCAGCGCGATGCGGCCGAGGAAGTTGTCGGCGTCCAGGTTGGTCACATGGGCCTGGAGCGGCGCGCCCTCCTCGTAGGAGGGGGCGGGGACGTGCTCCAGCAGCGTGGAGAAGAACGGCTCCAGGCTGTCGCTGTCGGCCGGGACGGTGCCGTCGGCCGGCTTGGTGAGCGAGGCCACGCCGTCACGGGCGCAGGCGTAGACGATGGGGAACTCGATCTGCTCCTCGTCCGCGTCCAGGTCGAGGAAGAGGTCGTAGGCCTCGTCGACGACCTCGTCGATACGGGAGTCGGGCCGGTCGGTCTTGTTGATGCACAGGATGACCGGCAGCCGGGCCTGGAGCGCCTTGCGCAGCACGAACCGGGTCTGCGGCAGCGGGCCCTCGGAGGCGTCCACCAGCAGCACCACCGCGTCCACCATGGACAGGCCGCGCTCGACCTCGCCGCCGAAGTCGGCGTGGCCGGGCGTGTCGATGATGTTGATGGTGACGGGGGCGCCGCCGTCCTTGGGGTGGTACTTGACCGCGGTGTTCTTGGCGAGAATGGTGATGCCCTTCTCGCGTTCCAGGTCGTTGGAGTCCATCACGCGGTCGTCCACCTGGTCGAGCTGGTGGGCGGCGAAGGCGCCGGCCTGCTTGAGCATGGCGTCGACCAGGGTCGTCTTGCCGTGGTCGACGTGGGCGACGATGGCGACGTTACGGATGTCGTGGCGCGTGGGCATACTGGGGGCGCTTCTCCCGGAATCGTGGATGGCTGCGCGACCGGTGCGTCGCGCGCCCGCCGGGCTGATCATCGCCACGGCCTGTCATCCCTCCATGTTACGGGCCCGGCGCCGGTGGACGGGGCCCTACGGCTCCCTCGGCCCCATGCCCGCACCGCGTACGACCGTAGGCCGCGCCCGTGTCCGCCCGGTGACGCCGGGGTGACCGCCCGCCGACCGGGAGCTTAGCTCCGCACCGGGCGCGGGGCGCGGCGCTCCCGCGAGGGCGGTGTGAGGTGCGGCACTTCCGGGCGCGGCGCCGGGCACGGCGTCCGTGGACGGCCCCCTCAGAACATGCTCAGCAGGGCCTCGACCGAGTCCGACGACCCGGGCTCGCCCTCCTGGGGGAGGGCGAGCTCGAACCAGACCGTCTTCCCCCGCGGGGTACGGCGGCTGCCCCAGCCCGAGGAGAGCAGGTCGACCAGTTGCAGACCGCGTCCGCCCTCGTCGGTGTCGCGGGCGCGGCGGCGGCGCGGCTGGACGAGCCCCGAGTCCCACACCTCGCAGACCAGGGTGCGGTCCAGCAGCAGGCGCAGCCGTATCTCTCCCCCCGGCAGCGCCGGGGGGACCCCAACTCCTGGCCGCACCGGAGGGGCGCCCGCCGCCGGCTGCGCGGAGGAGACCCCCGTGCCGTGGCGCAGGGCGTTGGTGACCAGCTCGCTGACGAGCAGCTCGGTGGTGTCGGCGAGGTCCTCCAGCCCCCACGCGGCGAGCCGCCGGCGGGCCAGTTCACGGGCGCGGGCCACCGAACGGGGCTCGGCCGGCAGCCGCCAGTCGCCCACCGCCCCGGCGGGCAGCCCCTGGATCCGGGCCAGCAGCAGGGCGACGTCGTCCTCGCCGTGGTGGTTCTCCAGCGCGCCCAGCACCTCGTCGCACACGTCCTCCAGCGGGCGGTCGGGGCTCGACAGGGTGGTACGCAGCGCCTGGAGCCCCTCGTCCAGGGGCTGGTGGCGGGACTCGACCAGGCCGTCGGTGTAGAGGGCGAGCAGGGCGCCGTCCGGCAGCTCGACCTCGGTCTCCTCGAACGGCTCGCCCCCCACACCCAGCGGCACGCCCCTGGGGACCTCCAGCAGCAGCGCGGACCGCTCGCCGTCGTCCTCGCGCGGCTCGACCAGCACGGGCGGCAGATGCCCGGCGTTGGCGAAGGCGCAGCGGCGGGTGACGGGGTCGTAGACGGCGTAGACGCAGGTGGCCAGGTACACCTCGGAGAGATCCGCGGCCCGGCCGGACTGGTCGCCGCGTCCGCCGCGGGAGGCGCCCAGCCCCTGGGCGATCTCGTCCAGCGCGCCCAGCACCTCGGCCGGTTCCAGGTCCAGCAGGGCCAGGGTGCGTACCGCGGTGCGCAGTTCGCCCATGGCCACGGCCGCGCGCAGGCCGCGGCCCATCACGTCGCCGACCACCAGGGCGGTGCGGTGTCCGGGCAGCTCGATGACGTCGAACCAGTCGCCGCCCACCTCGCCGGCCGTGCTGCCCGGCAGGTAGCGGCAGGCGATGTCGAGCCCGGCGGCCTCGGGGTCGTCCGGGGGCAGCAGGCTGCGCTGGAGTATGAGCGCGCGCTCGTGCTCCCTGCGGTACAGCCGCGCGTTGTCCACGCACACGGCGGCGCGGGCGGCCAGTTCCGCGCCGAGGGCGGCGTCCCGCTCCCCGAAGGGCTCGCTGCCCATGGTGCGGGAGAACTGGGCCAGCCCCAGCACCCGGCCGCGCGCGACCATCGGCACGGCGAGGGTGGACCGCACCAGGGTGCCCGCGAGGCGCTGGACGCGGGCGGTGCGCAGCGCCTCGGCGTACGGGGAGTCCGCGGGGTAGCTGTGGATGCCGCCGAGTTCGACGTGCTCCGGGTCGGGGGTGCCGCCCGTGTGGCGGCCGAAGGTGATGGGACCGTCGGAGACGGCGCTGGCGAAGGCCACGCGCCGCAGCGGACGGGTGCCGTCCGGGCCCTCCACCGCCCGGGGGTCCTCGCCGGAGAACACCTCCGGGTACAGGTCCACGGAGGCCAGGTCGCAGAACTGGGGCACGGCCACGTCGAGGAGTTCGCGGGCGGTGGTGTCCAGATCGAGGGAGTTGCCTATCCGCGCCCCGGCGGCGTTCAGCAGCGCCAGGGCACGGCGTACGTCGTCGGGCTTTCCCGCCTCGGCCGGAATCTCGCTCAACGCCGCCCCTTCCTGTTCCGGTCCAGCTTTCCCCGGGCGCGCTCCGCCCGGGATCCGCTGGTCCCGTCCACCGCACGGTTTCCGCCACTTTCGGCGGGACCCGGGCCGGTCCCGCTCCCTCTCTCTCCTAACCAGGCGGAGTCCGCCCGAACCTCACGCCGTGGCGGCCCGGTCGTCCCCGGCCGGTCCCGGCGGCGGCACCGCGGCCGGGAGCGGGGGCACGCGGTATGGCGTGGCGCAATCTTTCCTTTGTGCCGGACACAGCGTCAAGGCGCAGGTGAGGCCGCTGTTCCGGTACCGGGGGTGGGATCGAGCCCACCTTCCGTCACGGCAGGCCCAGCTCGAACCACACGGTCTTGCCGATCGGTCCGTGGCGGGTGCCCCAGCGGCGCGCCCCGCGGGCGACGAGCCGGATGCCGCGCCCGCCCTCGTCGTCCGGGGCGGCGGTGCGCTCGCGGGGCGGGACGGGCAGCGGGTCGGAGACCTCCACCAGCAGGGAGGTGCCGCGCACCATCCGTACGCCGATGGGCCCGTGGGCGTGGCGCATGGAGTTGGTGACCAGTTCGCTGACGAGCAGCACGGTGTCGTCGGTCAGCGCCTCCAGCCCCCAGCCGCGCAGGACGCCGCGGACGGCCTCGCGGGCCCGGCGTACGGCGCGCGTCTCGGCGGGGAAGTTCCAGGAGGCGGCGCTGCCCTCGGGGAGGCCGCCGAGCCGGGCCAGCAGCAGCGCCACGTCATCCACCGAGCCCACCGGTCCCGGTGGGACCGCGGAGCCCGCCGGTCCGGCGCCCGGGTCCAGATCGCCGAGCACCCGGTCGCAGACGTCCTCCAGGAACGGCTGGGCGGGCAGGTCGCCGAGCAGCGACATCAGGCGGTCCAGCCCTTCGGTGATGTCCTCGCCGCGGTGCTCGATCAGCCCGTCGGTGTAGAGCACGAGGACCGCCCCCTCCTCCACCTCCAGGCTCAGGGACTCGAACTCCACCCCGCCGACGCCCAGCGGAGCGCCCGGCGGCGCCTCGACCGGGGCCACGTCCCAGCCGCCGCCCCGGCCGGTCAGCAGCAGCGGCGGCACATGCCCGGCGGTGGCCAGGGTGCACCGGCGGGTGGAGGGGTCGTAGACGGCGTAGACGCAGGTGGCCATCAGGGGCTCGTCGGTGCCCTGGGCGAGGTCGTCGGCCAGGTCGTTGACGCGGCGCAGCAGTTCGTCGGGCGGCAGGTCGAGTGCGGCCAGGGTGCGCACCGCCGTGCGCAGCTGCCCCATGGTGGCCGCGGCGCGCAGCCCGTGGCCCATCACGTCGCCGACGACGAGGGCGACCCGGCCGCCCGCCAGGGGGATCACGTCGAACCAGTCGCCGCCCGCCTCGGCCTCGGCCTCGCCATGGCTGCCGCCGGGGACGTAGCGGTAGGCGATCTGCACGCCGGGGGGCGAGGGCACCTGCTGGGGCATCAGGCTGCGCTGGAGCATCAGGGCGCTCTCGCGCTCGCGGGCGTAGAGGCGGGCGTTGTCCAGACTGATGCCGGCGCGCCCGGCCAGTTCCATGGTGAGCGCCAGGTCGTCGCGGTCGAAGGCTGCGCGGCCCTCGGCGCGGCTGAGCAGCAGCAGCCCCAGGACGGTGCCCCGGGCGCGCAGCGGGACGACCATCAGGGAGTGGACCTTCAGATCGAGGGCGGTCTGGACCCTGGGATCGCCCGGGTAGGAGGCGGAGACCAGTTCCTCGCGGGACATCACCAGGTGGGGGGCGGCCGAGGTGAGCACGCTCTCGAAGACCGACCCCCTCTCCAGGGCGATGTCCTGTCCGACCCTCAGAATCCGCTCCACCACCGGGCCGCGGTCCTTGGCCGCGGCGCCGAGCTGGAGCAGCGGGGGGGGGGGGGGGGCGGGCGGGCGGGGGGGGGGGCCGGCCGGGGGGGGGGGGGGGGGGGCGTGG
>NZ_JBXUOY010000197.1:0-10319 GCF_057196705.1 Streptomyces sp. ATLC9
GGTTCCGGGCGGCCAGGGCCGCGCGGCGGGCCGCCACCGTTCTGACCGAGGCCGCCGAGGACGCGCTGGACACCCTGGAGGAGGAGGTTCCGGGCAGGCCGGGGGGCGGTGAGCGCGCCGGGCCCCCGGAGCCGGTGGAGTACGCGGAACCGGATGGAGCCGCCGGGGCGGCGGTCCCTCCCGGCCGGCCCGGCCGCCCGGATTACGAGGCCATGGGGGCGGAGGAGTTCGAGCAGGCGGTCGCGGCCCTGTGCGAGCGGGACGGCTGCCGGGACGTGGAGGTCGTCGGCGGCGCGGGCGACCTCGGCGCCGACGTCGTCGCCACCGCCCCGGACGGGCGGCGCGTGGTCATCCAGTGCAAGCGCTACAGCGACACCAACAAGGTCGGCTCGCAGGACGTGCAGCGCTTCGGCGGGACCTGCTTCACCGTTCACGAGGCCCAGGTGGCGGCCGTGGTCACCACCGGCGACTTCACCGCACCCGCCGCCGAGTACGCGCAGCGGTGCGGGATCCTGTGCTTCGACCGGCACGCGCTGGCCGCCTGGAGCGACGGCACCGGCCCGGCCCCCTGGGAGGGCGCGGACGAGCCGCCGGCCGGACCGGGCACGTACGGCGGCGTGCACGACGACATGCACACAGACCCGCACGGCGGCCTGTACGACGAGGGGGCCGCCCGGGCCTGAGGCCCTGGCGGGACGGCCCGGACGGGACGGCCTAGCGGGGAGCCGTGTTCCAGCGGTACGACGGATACGCGGCGTCGCTGCGGACGATCTCGCGGCCCAGCGGCATCAGCGAGACCGGCACCATCTTGAAGTGGGCGATGCCGAACGGGATACCGATGACCGTCAGGCAGAAGCCGATGCCGGCGGTTATGTGCCCCAGGGTGAGCCATATTCCGGCGAAGACCAGCCAGACGACGTTGCCCGCGGCGGAGGCCGCGCCCGCGCCGGGCCGCTGGACGACGGTGTATCCGAAGGGCCACAGGGCGTAGACGGCGATCCGGAAGCAGGCGATGCCCCACGGGATCGTGACGATCAGCAGGAAGCAGACCAGGCCGGCGATCACGTACCCCAGGGCCAGCCAGAGGCCGGAGAAGACCAGCCACAGGATGTTGAGGAGCGTCCTCACTGGCGCCTCCCGGCCATGCGCTCCAGCCGGGCGATGCGTTCGGCCATCGGGGGGTGGGTGGAGAACATCCTGGACAGTCCGTCTCCGGGACGGAAGGGGTTGGCGATCATCATGTGGCTCGCTGTCTCCAGGCGGGGCTCGGGGGGCAGGGGGAGCTGCTTGGTACCGGCCTCCAGTTTGGCCAGGGCCGAGGCGAGGGCCAGCGGGTCGCCGGTGAGCTGGGAGCCGGAGGCGTCCGCCTCGTACTCCCGGGAGCGGCTGACCGCGAGCCGGATCAGGGAGGCGGCGAGCGGGCCCAGCAGCATGACCAGGAGCAGTCCGACCAGACCGGGGCCCTCGTCGTCGTCCGAACGGCCGAACGGGACGAGCCAGGCGAAGTTGACCAGGAACATCACCACCGAGGCCAGCGCGCCCGCGACGGAGGCGATGAGGATGTCGCGGTTGTAGACATGGCTCAGCTCGTGCCCGAGGACGGCGCGCAGCTCGCGCTCGTCGAGGATGCGCAGGATGCCGTCGGTGCAGCAGACGGCGGCGTTGCGCGGGTTGCGGCCGGTGGCGAAGGCGTTGGGCGCCTGGGTCGGCGAGATGTACAGGCGGGGCATGGGCCGGCGGGCGGCCGTGGACAGCTCGCGGACCGTCCGGTACAGGCCCGGGGCCTCGAACTCGCTGACCGGACGGGCTCTCATGGCGCGCAGGGCGAGCTTGTCGCTGTTCCAGTAGGCGTAGGCGTTGGTGCCGAGCGCCAGGACGACCGCCACGACCAGCCCGGTGCGGCCGAAGAGACCGCCGATGACGATGATGAGCGCGGACAGTCCCCCGAGTAGCAGGGCGGTTTTGAGCCCGTTGTGCCGGCGGTGCACGGTGCGCCCTCCAGGTGGTGCGGCAGGGGGATCCCCCGTGTGGCCCTTCGTTGCGGCGATGCCTCCGTCCGAAGGCGGATTTCGTGGACCCTTCCGATGAGGTCAACGCCATGTGAAGGCGCCGGGTTCCCGGGCCGTCCCCGTCTAAAGCAGCACGTCGGCGGCGAAGCGCAGGGCGAGCTGGGGAGCACCCGAAAGGCCGACGGCGACCAGCCCCGTCAGGACGATCGCGGCCGTGAGGGGCGCGGCGACGCGCACGGGGGCGGCCGCAGGGGCCGCGGCGGGTGCCTCACCGGGTACGGCGGGGGCGGGGGCCCGGAAGAGCTGTGCCGTCCAGGCCAGGTAGTAGTACAGGGCGATCACGACGTTCACCGCCATCACCGCGGCCAGCCAGCCCAGCCCCGCGTCCACGGCTGTGGAGAAGACCGCGACCTTGGCGAACAGGCCGATGATCCCCGGCGGCAGCCCGGCCAGGCAGAGCAGGAAGAAGGCGAGGGCGAGGGCGGCCAGGGGGTGGGCGGCGTACAGGCCGCGGTAGTCGGTGATCCGGTTGGCGGCGGCACTCCGGCCGACATGTGCGGCCACGGCGAAGGCCCCGAGGTTCACGGCGGCGTACATCAGGGCGTACGCGACGGTCGCGCCGACGGCCCGTCCCGGCTCGTCGGCGTACGCCGCCGCGGCGATCGGCACCAGCAGGTAGCCGGCCTGGCCGACGGAGGACCACGCCAGCAGCCGTACCGCGCTGTGCGCGCGCTCCGGACGCTGCCGCAGGGCGGCCACGTTGCCCCCGGTCATGGTGAGGGCGGCCAGGACGGCGAGCGCCGGTCCCCAGATGCGGCCGTAGGAGGGGAAGGCCTCGACGGCCACCAGGATCAGCCCGGAGAAGCCGACCGCCTTGCCGATCACCGACAGGTAGGCGGCCACCGGCAGGGGGGCGCCCACGTAGGTGTCCGGCACCCAGGAGTGGAACGGGACGGCCGCGGTCTTGAACGCGAAGCCGACGAGGGTGAGTGCGACTCCGGTGGCGGCCAGGGTCTCCAGCCCGGGGGAGGTCCCGCGCAGTTCCTCGGCGACCCGGCCCAGGTGCAGGGAGCCGGTCGCGGCGTAGACGAAGCTGACGCCCATCAGGCTGACGGCGGTGGCGGTGACCGAGGAGAGGAAGAACTTCAGGGCCGCCTCGGAGGAGCGCCCGTCCGCGCGGCGCAGTCCGACCAGGGCGAAGGACGGCAGGGAGGCGACCTCCAGCGCCACGATCAGGGTCGCCAGATCGCGGGCGGCGGGCAGCAGCGCGGCGCCGGCGGCGGAGGCCAGCAGCAGGAACCAGTACTCGCCCCGCGGCAGCGCCTCGTCCCGTACGGCCGTCATCGACAGCAGGGCGGCGATCAGGGCGGCGCCCAGCACCAGGAACTGGACGGCCAGGGCGAACGGGTCGGCGACGTAGGAGCACACCGCCGGGTCGGCGGTGAGGCAGAAGGTGGTGCGGTCGCCGTCCAGGAGGGGCAGCAGGCCGAGCGCGGCGAGCGCGAGGACGGCGACGGTGACCGGGCCGAGCAGCGGCTTGCGGCGCTCGGGCAGGAACAGGTCGGCGACCAGGACGGCGAGCGCGCCCAGGGCGGCGAGGGCGGGCGGGGCGATGGCGAGCCAGTCGACGGACTGGACGACCGACGGGGCGGGGTCCTGGGCGAGCGCGTTCATCGGCTGACTCCCGGCAGGAGGTTCTGCACGGCCGGATCGGTGAGCCCCAGGAGGATCGCGGGCCACAGTCCGGCCAGGACGGTGAGGACGACGAGCGGGATCCAGGCGGCGAACTCGTGGCCGTGTACGTCCGGCAGGGTCGCGCCCGGGGCGGGGGCGGTGCCGGGTGCGGACGGCGTCCCCATGCAGACCCGGCGGACGACCACCAGCAGATAGGCGGCGGTCAGCAGGGTGCCGAGGGCCGCGAGGGCCATGAAGACCAGGTACGCGGGCCGGCTGAGCCCGTCGGCGGGGTGGTACGCGCCGAGCAGCGCGAGCATCTCGCCCCAGAAGCCGGCCAGTCCGGGAAGTCCGAGGGAGGCGACGGCACCGAAGGCCAGCAGCCCGCCGAGCCGGGGGGCGCGTCCGTACAGCGCCGCGCCCGCGCCGTGCTCCCTTGCGCCGCCGGGTGCGAGGCGGTCCAGGTCGGTGGTGCCGGTGCGGTCCTTGACCGCGCCGACGAGGAAGAACAGCAGGCCGGTGATGAGGCCGTGGGCGATGTTCGCGAACAGCGCGCCGTTGACGCCGGTGCGGGTGAGGGTGGCGATACCCAGCAGCACGAAGCCCATGTGGCCCACCGAGGAGTAGGCGATGAGCCGCTTGAGATCGCCTCCCGCACCGGACCGGGCGAGCGCCAGGCAGGCCAGCGATCCGTAGATGATGCCGGTGACCGCGAAGGCCGCCAGGTACGGCGCGAGGGTGTGGATGCCGTCGGGGACGGCCGGCAGGACGATCCGGACGAAACCGTAGGTACCCATCTTCAGCAGGACCCCCGCCAGCAGCACCGAGCCGACGGTCGGGGCGGCGGTGTGGGCGTCGGGAAGCCAGCTGTGCAGCGGCCACATCGGCGTCTTGACCGCCAGGCCGGTGCCGATGGCGAGGGCTGCCAGGAGCTGGGTGGTGTGGGTCAGCCCCCGGCCGCCGTCCTCGGCGAGCACCGTCATGTCGAACGTCGGGCCGCCCTCGGCGCCCAGTCCGAGCAGCAGCAGGCCCAGCAGCATCACGACGGAGCCGAGCAGGGTGTAGAGGACGAACTTCCAGGCGGCCCGCTCCCGCCCCGCGCCGCCCCAGCGGGCGATGAGGAAGTACATCGGGATCAGGACCGTCTCGAAGGCCAGGAAGAACAGCATCAGGTCCAGCACGGCGAAGGTCGCCAGGGTGCCTGCCTCCAGCAGGAGCACGAGCGCGACGAACGCCTGCGGACGCGGGCCCTCGGGGGGCCGGTGGTAGCTGTACAGCGCGCACAGGAAGGTCAGCAGGGCCGTCAGGACGAGCAGGGGCAGCGAGACGCCGTCGGTGCCGAGGTGGACGCGTACGCCGAGCGCCGGGATCCAGGCGATGTCGGTCTCGGCCTGCATCGTGCCGGGCCGTTCGTGGTCGAAGCCGAGCGCGAGCACCGCGGTGACGGCCAGCACGGCGCCGGTGACGGTGACGCCGTGGCGCAGCACGGCCTGCTCGGGGTTCCCGCCCCGCAGTCCGGGCGGGGCCGGCAGCAGGGCGGCGACCGCGCCGAGCAGGGGCAGGACGACGGCGGCCGCCAGGAGCAGCCGCATCGCGGTGTCGTTCAGGGGGATCACTGGTCACGCTCCGGCGGCGACGAGGGCGGCGGCCACGGCCAGGACGAGGGAGCCGGCGAGCAGGAGGCCGAGATAGGTCTGCGCGTTGCCGGTCTGGGCGCGGCGCACGGCCGTCCCCAGCAGCCGTGCGGTGCCTCCGGCGCCGCGCACGTAGGTGTCCACGACCTCGCGGTCCAGGAAGCGCACCAGCCGTGCCGCGGCCAGGGCCGGGCGCACGGCGACGGCCGCGCAGAGGGCGTCGAGGTGGAAACCGCGGGCGGCGTGGCGGTGCAGCGGGCCGAGCAGGAGCCGGCCCGGGTCGGCCGGGTCGTCGGCGGCGGCGATGTCGCCGTAGGCCGCCCGGTGGGTGGCGACGGCCTCGGCCTCGGAGACCGCCGGCTCGGCTTCCGGGTGGGCGGCGACCGCGCCGAGCGGGGCGCGGGCGGCGGCGGTGGCGGTGCTGTGCCGCCAGGCCGCGTACATCACCACGATGCCGGCGGCGGCCAGGCCGGTGCCCAGGACGGAGGTGGTGAGGGTGGGGGCGAGCGAGCGGCCGTCGAACCAGTCGGGCAGAGCGCCGAAGAGCAGCCCGACGGCGATGGTCGGCCCGGCCAGCGCCCACAGCACCGCGTTCATGACGACCGGTTGCCTGCCGCGGCCGGGCACGGTGGAGCCGCGGCCGTGGAAGGCCAGCAGCCACAGCCTGGTGGCGTACGCGGCGGTGAGCGCGGCGGTCAGCAGCCCGGCGAGCAGGACCGTCCAGCCCACGGCGGACGGGACGGCGTGGGCGGCCCCTCCGGCGGGGTCGAGGGCGGCGTGCTCGGCCGCGGCGAGGACGGCCTCCTTGGAGAAGAAACCCGCGAAGGGCGGCACGGCGGCCAGCGCCAGCAGGGCGACGGTCATCGTCCAGTAGGCGTCCGGCGCCCGCCCGGCCAGGCCGCCGGTGCGGGACATCGCGGCCAGGGAGTTGGTGCCGGCCGCGTGGATGAGCACGCCCGCGGCGAGGAAGAGCAGCGCCTTGAACACACCGTGGGAGATGAGGTGGAAGACGGCCGCGCCGCGGTCGGCGACGGCCAGGGCACCGGTCATGTAGCCGAGCTGGCCGATGGTGGAGTAGGCCAGGACCCGCTTGATGTCGTCCTGGGCGAGAGCGGCGAGGGCCGAGCCGACCATGGTGACCGCCGCCATCGCGGCCAGGACCGCGAGCGCGGCGGCGGACGAGGTGAAGACGGGCAGCAGCCGTGCGACGAAGTAGACCCCGGCCGCGACCATGGTGGCGGCGTGGATCAGCGCGGAGACCGGCGTCGGACCCGCCATCGCGTCCGGCAGCCAGGTGTGCAGCGGGAACTGGGCGGACTTGCCCGCGACACCCGCGAGCAGCAGCAGCGCGATGACGGTGGGGTGCTCCAGCTCGAAGCCGGACAGCGGGGAGGTCAGCCGGGTCACGATGGTGCTGATCCGGAAGGTGCCGGCCTCGGAGGCCAGCGCCAGGATGCCGATGATGAACGGCACGTCGCCGAGCTTGGTGACGAGGAACGCCTTGATCGAGGCGGAGCGCGCGGCGGCCGTCTCCCAGTAGTGACCGACCAGGAAGTACGAGCAGATGCCCATGATCTCCCAGCCGACCAGCAGCATGATCAGGTCGTCGCTGTAGACGACCAGCAGCATCGCGGCCGTGAAGAGGGAGACCAGCGCGGCGTAGGAGGGATAGCGCGGGTCCTCGCGCAGATAGCCGGTGGAGTAGATCTGCACACAGGAGGCGACGGCGGCGACCAGGACGGCCACGAGGACCGCGAAGCCGTCGAGGTGGAGGGCGAGCTCGACGGGAAGGGCCTCGTTGCCGGTGGGGGTCAGCCGGGTCGCGCCGGTCAGGGCGCCCTCCCCGCCCTGGCGTACGGCGACGGCCGCGGCGAGGGCGGCCGAGGTGAGGGTGGGCAGGACGGCCAGGGGGCGGACGTAGGCGGGGGCCCGGCGTCCGAGGAGGAGCCCGGCGAGGGCGCCGAGGAAGGGCAGCAGCGGGACGAGGACGGCGAGGGTCGTGGTGCTCACGCGGTGGCCTCTCCCCTGGTCGGGCGCGTGTCGGCGGGTCTTCCGGCGCGGCCGCCGGTGGGATCGCCGACGGGGGTGCCGGTGGGGTTGTCAGTGGCGCCTGCCACAGTGACATCGTGACTTTCGGTAGCGGTCCGGTCGTTTTCCGCGAGGTCGCGGAGCCGGTCGATGTGGGAGGTGCCCCGGTTGCGGTGGACGAGCAGCACGATGGCGAGGCCGATGCCGATCTCGGCGGCGGCGATGGTGATGGTGAAGAGGGTGAGGGCCTGGCCCGCGTGGAGGGTGTCGCGGAGCCAGACGTCGAAGGCGACGAGGTTGAGGTTGACGGCGTTGAGCATCAGCTCGACCGACATCAGGACGAGGATCGCGTTGCGCCGGGCCAGGACGCCGTACAGACCGGTGCAGAAGAGGAGGGCGGCCAGGACGGCGGGGTAGGCCAGATGCATCAGCGCTCTCCCCCGTCCGCGGTCCGGGTTCCGTCTCCGGCGCCGGCGCCGGCGGCGTCATCGGCGGCGGTCCCGTTCCGTCCGCTCCCGCGACGGGAGAGGACGATCGCTCCGACGAGGGCCGCGAGCAGCAGGACGGAGAGTGCTTCGAAGGGGAGCACCCAGTGCTGGAAGAGGATTCTGCCGGTGACGTCGGTGGTGCCCTGCGGTGCGCCGCTCTCCAGGTCGATCCAGGTGGTGCGGAAGGCGTCCACCACGACGGTGACCAGGACGGCGGCGGCCGTGACGGCGACCGCGAGGGCGACGGTGCGGTTGCCGGAGTCGGCGTCCGGCGAGGGGCCGATGGGCGCCCTGGTGAGCATCAGTCCGAACAGGAGGAGGACGACGACGGCCCCGACGTAGATCAGAACCTGTACCCAGGCGATGAACTCGGCGGACAGCAGCAGGTACTCGACGGCGATCCCGCCGAGCGCCACCACCAGCCACAGGGCGGCGTGCACCAGCTGCCGGGTGGTGACGGCGGTGATCGCGGCACCGAGGGTGAGCAGGCCGACGAGCAGGAAGAGGATCTCGACGCCGGTGGGCGACAGGAAACCGGGGGTGCCGCCGGAAGTGCCCGAGGCGGCGACGGTCGCGGAGACGACGAGGCTCGCGGTGTCGCTCACGCGTCACCGTCCCGCTGCTCCGTCTCCGGCCGCCCGGTCCCACGGCTGCCGGCCTCGGCGGCGAGCTGCTTCCCGGCGGCCTTGCGGGCGGCGGCGATCTCCTTGGGCTCCTCCGCGGCCGGGTCGAGCGGCGGCGGGGCGGGCACGGTCCACATCCACTCGCGCAGCCGGTCCCGCTCGTGGACGAGATCGCGGATGTCGGTCTCGGCGTACTCGAACTCCGGGGACCAGAACAGCGCGTCGAAGGGGCAGACCTCGATGCAGATACCGCAGTACATGCACAGGGAGAAGTCGATGGCGAAGCGGTCCAGGACATTGCGGCTGCGCTCGCGCCCTCCCGGGGCGGCGGGCGGCACGGTCTCCTTGTGGGAGTCGATGTAGATGCACCAGTCGGGGCACTCCCGGGCGCACAGCATGCACACCGTGCAGTTCTCCTCGAACAGCCCGATCACCCCGCGGCTGCGGGCGGGCAGTTCGGGCCGGACGTCCGGATAGTGCGCGGTGACGGAGCGCCGGGTCATGGTGCGGAGGGTGACGGCCAAGCCCTTGGCCAGGCCGCTGCCGGGAACGGCCATTACTGGATCACCACCTTGACCACGCCGGTGAGCGCGATCTGGAAGAGGGCGAGGGGGACGAGCACGGTCCAGGCGAGCTTCTGGAGCTGGTCCTCGCGCAGCCGGGGGTAGCTCACCCGCAGCCAGATGACCACGAAGGCGAGGACGGAGGTCTTCAGCAGGGTCCACAGCCAGCCGAGGTCGGCGGCGAACGGCCCGTGCCAGCCCCCCAGGAACAGCACCGCGGTCAGGGCGCACAGGATGACGATGCCCGCGTACTCGGCGAGCAGGAAGAACGCGAAGCGCAGACCGGTGTACTCGGTGTACGCGCCGAAGATGATCTCGGAGTCGGCGATGGGGGCGTCGAAGGGCGGGCGCTGGAGCTCGGCGAGCCCGGCGGTGAAGAAGACCAGGGCGCCGACGATCTGCCACGGCACCCACCACCACTCGAACGCCTCCAGGATTCCGGGCAGCGAGAGCGTTCCGGCGGCCATGGCCACGGAGGCCGCGGCGAGCAGCAGCGGCAGTTCGTACGCCATGAGCTGGGCGGCGGTGCGCAGGCCTCCCAGCAGGGAGAACTTGTTGGCCGAGGCCCAGCCGCCCATCAGGGAGCCGAGCACACCGACGCCCATCACGGCGAGCACGAAGAAGATCCCCGCGTCGATCGCCTGGCCGACCATGCCGTCCGGGCCCACCGGGATGGCGACCAGGACGAGGAGGTAGGGGATGAGGGCGACGGCCGGCGCGAGCCGGAAGACCCGGCGGTCGGCGTCGGCCGGTACGACATCCTCCTTCTGCGCGAACTTCACGCCGTCGGCGACGAGCTGGGCCCAGCCGTGGAAGCCGCCCGCGTACATCGGGCCGACCCGGCCCTGCATGTGGGCCATCACCTTGTGCTCGGCCTGGCCCACCAACAGGGGCAGGAGGAGGAAGGCGAGCAGGACGGCCAGCAGCCGCCAGGCGACGTCGAGCACGTCCATCAGGCGCCGCCTCCCGTCGCCGCGCCGCCGGCTCCGCTGTCGCCACTGCTGTCGCTGTCGCCACCGTTGCCGGTGCCGGGCTCACGGGGGGTCTCGCGCTGCGGTTCCGGGGCGTCGCCCTCGGGTGCGTTCGCCGCCGAGGCGCCCCCTCTCCCACCGGGCGGGGCCTCCGTCCGTTCGTCCGCCGCGTGGACCCGGCGGGCGGCCTCGTCCGAGGTCTCGCCGGACGGCTCCGCCGGCTTGAGCCAGGGCGCGTCCGTGCTGCGCCGCCCCGGCTGCGCGGCCGCCCGCTGACTGGCCGAACCCTCGCCCGCGCTGCGGGAGCGGCGCGGCGTACGGGCCGGCGG
>NZ_JBXUOY010000198.1:0-10218 GCF_057196705.1 Streptomyces sp. ATLC9
CGCCGACGGGGTGCCCGGCCGGCTGCGGGTGGTCGCCCTCGGCACCCGTCTGGAGCTGGACGCCGACGACCTGCGCCGGATCCGCGAGCAGGCGCTCGGCGGCACCGCGCCCGTCAACCTGCTGCGCCCGCGCGCCCGGCGGCTGCTGCTGGACGCGCTGTGGGAGCGCTCGGGAGCGGGCCGCCGGTACACCGACCCCGAACTGGCGGCCGAGGCGCGCCAGGGGTTCGACGAGGACGTCTCCACCGAGACCGACTTCACCGGCTTCCTGGACGCCTGGTGGCCCGAGCTGACCCCGCGCCGCGTACTGGGGGCGATGGCCGACGAGAAGCGGCTGTCGCGCTGGGCGCGCCGTGTGCTCCAGCCCAGGGAGGTGCGGCGGCTGGCGCGTTCCCTGGCCCGGCTGGACGCCGACGGCTGTGGCCCGCTGTCCGTCCACGACGTCGCGCTCCTGGACGAGCTGAGGGTCCTGCTCGGTGCCCCCGCCCGCCCCCGCCGCAGGGAGGTGGACCCGCTGGACCAGCTCACCGGCCTGGAGGAGCTGAGCACCTACGCCGACCGCCTCGCCGGCCGTCCCGCCCGCGCCGAGCGCCGGGAGGAGGACGAGCGTACCGACTACGCGCACGTCATCGTCGACGAGGCGCAGGACCTCACGCCGATGCAGTGGCGGATGGTGGGCCGGCGCGGCCGCCAGGCGACGTGGACGGTGGTCGGCGACCCGGCGCAGAGCTCCTGGTCGGACCAGGGGGAGGCCGCCGCCGCCCGCGACGAGGCGCTGGGCGCGCGTCCGCGCCGCCGCTTCGAGCTGACGGTCAACTACCGCAACCCGGCCGAGATCGCCGAACTGTCCGCCCGGGTGCTCGCCCTGGCCATGCCGGGGGCACGCCCGCCCCGCGCGGTCCGCGCCACGGGCCTGGTGCCGCGCTTCGCCACGGTGGCGGGCGGCCCGGACGGTAGGGGCGGCCCGGACGGGGCGGTGGGACGGGCGGTACGCGCCGAGGCCGAGCGGCTGCTGGCCGAGGTGGAGGGCACCGTCGGCGTGGTGGTGGCGATGGGCCGCCGCGAGCAGGCCCGCGCCTGGCTGGCCGGGCTCGGCGACCGGGTGGTGCCGCTGGGCAGCCTGGAGGCCAAGGGGCTGGAGTACGACGCGACGCTCGTGGTCTCGCCCGCGGAGATCGCCGACGAGTCCCCGGCGGGCCTGCGGGTGCTGTACGTGGCGTTGACCCGGGCCACGCGGCGCCTGACGGTTCTGTCGCGGGAGAAGGACCTCCCGGATGCCGAGGGGGTCCCCGACCTGCTGCGGGAGTGAGGCGGCGGGCGGGTTCCGAAGGAATTCCCGGTCGCCCGCGCCGAACGGAATCACCTCCGCCGAGCGTTTGTTAGCCTGGATGTGGCACCGGCCCGATCCAAGCCCCCGGGCCCAACCTTCGTCGCTTCGAGCGACCACTTGCCGCGAGGCGAGCATGGCGGGTCGGTGTCGCAGATGTGGATCCGAGGGGTCCGCGCCGCCGGAGGGCGGTGCGGACCCCTCGTCCGTGTGCCTCCCGGCGCCGGCCCGCCCGCGGTGTGCGCGTGCCGTGTGTCACACGCCGCATCGTGCTGCGCCCTCCTTGGCGGGAAACGCTTTCCGTCCCCCGGAACCGGTTACCTGCTACCGGTCGGTAGGTGCGACGATCGGGTGACGCGGTCCGGCGAGGAGGCCGGATGCGCGGCACAGCATCAGGGAAAGCAGAGGAACCCGGCCATGGCAACGGCGCCCAGTGTCTCGTACTCGATGACCATCCGCCTGGAGGTGCCCGCCGGAGGATCGGCGGTCAGCCAGCTCACCACGGCCGTGGAGTCCTCCGGCGGGTCGGTCATCGGCCTCGACGTCACCGCCTCCGGTCACGAGCGGCTGCGCATCGACGTCACGATCGCGGCCTCCTCCACCGCGCACGCCGACGAGATCGTCGCCAAGCTGCGCGAGGTCGAGGGCATCGCCATCGGCAAGGTCTCCGACCGGACCTTCCTGATGCACCTGGGCGGCAAGATCGAGATGGCGTCCAAGCACCCCATTCGCAATCGCGACGACCTGTCCATGGTCTACACCCCCGGTGTGGCCCGGGTCTGCACCCAGATCGCGGCCAACCCCGAGGACGCCCGCCGGCTGACCATCAAGCGCAACTCCGTCGCCGTCGTCACCGACGGCTCGGCCGTGCTGGGACTGGGCAACATCGGGCCGAAGGCCGCGCTGCCGGTCATGGAGGGCAAGGCGGCCCTCTTCAAGCGGTTCGCCGGCATCGACGCCTGGCCGCTGTGCCTGGACACCCAGGACACCGACGCCATCGTCGAGATCGTCAAGGCCGTCGCCCCCGGCTTCGCGGGCATCAACCTGGAGGACATCTCCGCCCCCCGCTGCTTCGAGATCGAGGCCAGACTGCGCGAGGCGCTGGACATCCCCGTCTTCCACGACGACCAGCACGGCACCGCCATCGTGGTGCTGGCCGCGCTGACCAACGCGCTGCGCGTCGTCGGCAAGCACGTCGAGGACGTGCGGGTGGTGATGTCCGGCGCCGGGGCCGCCGGCACGGCCATCCTCAAGCTGCTGCTGGCCGCCGGGGTGAAGCACGCGGTGGTCGCCGACATCCACGGCGTGGTGCACTCCGGGCGCGCCGACCTGGTGGACTCCGCCCCCGACTCGCCGCTGTGCTGGATCGCCGACAACACCAACCCCGAGGGCGTCACCGGCACGCTCAGGCAGGCCGTCGCCGGGGCCGACGTCTTCATCGGAGTCTCCGCCCCGGACGTGCTCGGCGCCGAGGACGTGGCGGCGATGGCCGAGGACGCCATCGTGTTCGCGCTCGCCAATCCCGACCCGGAGGTGGACCCGGCCGTCGCCCGCCGGACCGCCGCGGTGGTGGCCACCGGCCGTTCGGACTTCCCCAACCAGATCAACAACGTGCTGGTCTTCCCCGGCGTCTTCCGGGGCCTGCTCGACGCCCAGTCGCGCACGGTCAACGAGGAGATGATGCTGGCCGCGGCACGGGCGCTGGCCGATGTGGTGCACGAGGACGAGCTGAACGCGAACTACATCATCCCCAGCGTCTTCAACGACCGGGTCGCGGGAGCGGTCGCCGGAGCGGTGCGGGACGCCGCCATCGCGGCCGGGGAGTCTGTGACGACCGCCACGACGCCCTGACGGGATAGGACCGGCGCGTCGGGGGCATCCCACCCGGATGGCCCCTTAGGGTGGCGAAAGCCGCACCGAGGGTGGCTACGGATTGTAATCGTGGCGTGTCACGGGCGTCCCCCGGACGATCTCGCAGGGTGCCGGATTGGCATTACCGCCGCAGGTGGGGGCAGGATGCTTCCCCGAGGGCTGCGTCCTGGGGGCGCCCCCCGCGGACGCAGAAGGTCTGGCAGCAGACCCGGGTCCGGGGACTGTCCGAGGGCCTTGGCAGCATCGGCTTCGATCTCATGCCTCACAGGCAAGAAAAACACGGGAGTACGAATTATGAACCGCAGTGAGCTGGTTGCCGCGCTGTCCGAGCGCGCCCAGGTGACCCGCAAGGACGCCGACGCTGTGCTGGCCGCGTTCGCCGAGACCGTCGGCGAGATCGTCGCCAAGGGCGACGAGAAGGTCACCATCCCCGGCTTCCTGACCTTCGAGCGCACCCACCGTGCCGCTCGCACCGCGCGCAACCCGCAGACCGGCGACCCGATCGAGGTCCCCGCCGGCTACAGCGTGAAGGTCTCCGCGGGCTCCAAGCTGAAGGAGGCCGCCAAGGGCAAGTGAGCCCTGGCGCGGCAGGCACCACGCAGGCGCACGCACGAGGGCGGCCACCTCTTCCGGGGTGGCCGCCCTCCGCACCGCGTACGGCCCGGCCGGGGCCGGTGGGGGTCAGGCGGGGCGTTCCACGCGCGCGCCCAGCGCCGACAGCTTCTCCATGAAGTTCTCGTAGCCCCGGTTGATCAGGTCGATCCCGTGGACCCTGGAGGTCCCCTGGGCCGCCAGGGCGGCGATCAGGTACGAGAAGCCGCCGCGGAGGTCCGGGATGACCAGATCGGCCCCCTGGAGCTTCGTGGGGCCGGACACGACCGCCGAGTGGAGGAAGTTGCGCTGGCCGAAGCGGCACGGCATGCCGCCCAGGCACTCGCGGTAGAGCTGGATGTGCGCGCCCATCTGGTTGAGGGCGGAGGTGAAGCCCAGCCGCGACTCGTACACCGTCTCGTGGACGATCGACAGACCCGACGCCTGCGTCAGGGCCACCACCAGCGGCTGCTGCCAGTCGGTCTGGAAGCCGGGGTGGACGTCCGTCTCCAGGGCGATGGCCTTGAGCGCGCCGCCCGGGTGCCAGAAGCGGATGCCCTCGTCGTCCACCTCGAACTCGCCGCCCACCTTGCGGTAGGTGTTGAGGAACGTGAGCATCTCGCGCTGGCTGGCGCCGCGCACGTACAGGCTGCCCTCGGTCGCCAGCGCGGCGCTCGCCCAGGAGGCGGCCTCCAGGCGGTCGGGCAGGGCGCGGTGGTTGTAGCCGCCGAGCTTGTCCACGCCGGTGACGCGGATCGTCCGGTCGGTGTCCACGGAGATGATCGCGCCCATCTTCTGCAGCACGCAGATGAGGTCCTCGATCTCCGGCTCCACGGCGGCGTTGGAGAGCTCGGTCACACCTTCGGCGAGCACAGCCGTCAGCAGGACCTGCTCGGTGGAGCCGACCGACGGGTACGGCAGCCTGATCTTGCAGCCGCGCAGCCGCTGCGGTGCCTCCAGGTACTGCCCGTCGGCGCGCTTCTCGATGGTCGCGCCGAACTCGCGCAGCACGTCGAAGTGGAAGTTCACCGGGCGCCCGCCGATGTCACAGCCGCCCAGGCCGGGTATGAAGGCGTGGCCCAGCCGGTGCAGCAGGGGGCCGCAGAAGAGGATCGGGATACGGGAGGAGCCCGCGTGGGCGTCGATGTCCGCGACGTTGGCGCTCTCCACGTGGGAGGGGTCGAGTACCAGCTCGCCCGGTTCCTTGCCCTTGCTCACGGTGACGCCGTGCAGTTCGAGCAGGCCTCGGACGACTCGCACGTCGCGGATCTCGGGGACGTTGCGCAGCCGGCTCGGTTCGCTGCCGAGCAGTGCGGCGACCATGGCCTTGGGCACGAGGTTCTTCGCGCCCCGGACTCTGATCTCGCCCTCCAGCGGTGTGCCGCCGTGGACAAGGAGTACGTCGTCGGTGCCGGTCATGGGCCTCGCGTTCCAGGATGAAAGAAGAGCAGGGGCACAGGGAATGGTAATGGCCGTGCGCCCGGGCCGTGCCCGTCCGTCCGGAGGGAGGACGGGCACGGGGGCGGACGGGCACGGCCCGCACCGGCGCCGGGGCGCGCCCGCTCACACACCGCGCCCGGCCTGTTCCGCGGCGTGATGCGGGATCCGGGTCCCCGTCCGGGCCCGGAGTGCGGGATCATTGGGACATGACCGAGGTGACCTCGCTCACCGGGCGGCTGCTCGTCGCGACGCCGGCGCTGACCGACCCGAACTTCGACCGTGCGGTGGTGCTGCTCCTCGACCACGATGAGGAGGGCTCGCTCGGCATCGTCCTCAACCGGCCGACGCCCGTGGACGTCGGCGACGTACTGGAACCCTGGGCCGCGCTGGCGGGGGAACCGGGCGTGGTCTTCCAGGGCGGGCCCGTCTCGCTGGACGCGGCGCTCGGTGTGGCCGTCATCCCCGGGAGTGAGGGCCCGCTGGGCTGGCGGCGGGTGCACGGGGCCATCGGCCTGGTGGACCTGGAGGCGCCGCCCGAGCTGCTGGCCGCGGAGCTGGGCTCGCTGCGGATCTTCGCCGGCTACGCCGGCTGGGGGCCGGGCCAGCTGGAGAACGAACTGGAGGAGGGCGCCTGGTACGTGGTGGAGTCCGAGCCCGGCGACGTCTTCGCGCCCGAGCCGGAGCGGCTGTGGCGGTCCGTGCTGCGCCGTCAGCGCAGTGAGCTGGCGATGGTGGCCACGTATCCCGACGATCCCTCGCTGAACTAGTGCCGCGTCGGTCAGGGTTCACCCCGCTCGCCGCCCTGGCACGCACGCTCGCCGCGTTGGCCGAAAGCCCGGGCAGGACAACCGCATGCGGCTTCCGGCCGCCCGGCGATCGCACGCGCCGGGGCGCCTCGCCACCGGGTGAACCCTGACCGACGCGGCACCGGCCGCCGGCCGAACCGGTCGCCGAGAGGGGGCGGGCCCGCCGGGCGGCGCGGTCCGCTGCTCCGGGTGGACGAGGCGGGGCGGGGTCGGGTGCCCTCGGGGAGGGGCGCAGTACTCTTGGGGCCCATGAGCACTCATGAGCCCGAGCGCGGGACGGGCACCGGCACCCTCGTCGAGCCCACCCCGCAGGTGTCCCACGGCGATGGCGACCACGAGCGCTTCGCCCACTACGTCCAGAAGGACAAGATCATGGCCAGCGCGCTCGACGGTACCCCCGTCGTCGCGCTCTGCGGCAAGGTCTGGGTCCCGGGGCGAGACCCCAAGAAGTACCCGGTCTGCCCCATGTGCAAGGAGATCTACGAGTCCATGGGTGCCGGCGGCGACAAGGGCAAGGACGGCGGCGGCAAGAAGTAACGGCGCCGTCCCGCGGCCCTCCTCCCCGTCCGGCCCCGGCCCGCCCCGCACAGGGCCCGTCACTCCTCCGGCGGCCCCCGGAACGCACCCGTGCGTTCCGGGGGCCGTCGCGCGTGCGGGCGCATGTCTCCCCGGCGCCCGTCCGGATGCCTTGTCGGCCGCCGCCGGTTGCCCTACTCTCCTGCGGAGTTGTGCAGAACGAAACAGGTGTTGCACATGGTGCAACACCTGCTCTCCGGGGCCGCCCGGGAGCGGGACGCCGAAGACGGCCGAGGACAAGGGCGTGCGCGAACGGCGTGCGCGGCCCGCGGAACACGCAAGGAGAACCGGGCATGTACCAGCCCGATCTGGTCCCCCTGCCGCGCTCCGTCGAGGACGGCGGCGGACGGCTGCCGCTCGACGAGCGGACGGCGCTCGACGCCGGCCCGGGCGCCGAGCGGTCCGGCCACTGGCTGCGCGGTGCCCTCGTCGCGGCCACCGGCCTGCCCCTGCCGCCGGCCGGCGCGGACGGCGGCCGCGGCACCGTCGTACGGCTGCGCGTGGACGAGGAGGTCGCGGCCGAACTCGGCCCTGAGGGTTACCGGCTGGACGTGTCCGGCGGCGGCGCCGAGATCCGTGGCGGTGCGGCCCCCGGTGTCTTCTGGGGCGCCCAGACGCTGCGGCAGCTCCTCGGTCCCGCCGCGTACCGCCGCGCTCCGCTGCCCGGCGGCTCCTGGTCGCTGCCGTACCTGAGCGTGGCCGACACGCCCCGCTTCGCCTGGCGCGGCTTCATGCTGGACACGGCGCGGCACTTCACGCCCAAGGACGGCGTGCTGCGCTGGATCGACCTGCTCTCCGCGCACAAACTCAACGTGCTGCACCTGCATCTGACGGACGACCAGGGGTGGCGCCTGGAGATCGCGCGCTTCCCCCGGCTCACCGAGGTCGGCGCCTGGCGCCGGCGGACGAAGCTGGGGCACCGGGCCTCCTCGCTGTGGGACGTGCGTCCGCACGGCGGCTTCTACACCCACGACGACGTCCGTGAGATCGTCGCGTACGCCGCCGAACGCCACATCTCCGTCGTCCCCGAGATCGACCTGCCCGGCCACTCGCAGGCGGCCGTCGCCGCCTACCCGGAGCTGGGCAACACCGACATCGGCGAGGACCCTCCGAAGGTGTGGGACGACTGGGGCGTCAGCCCCAGTGTCCTGGCCCCCACCGAAGAGGTACTCCGCTTCTACGAGGGGGTGTTCGAGGAGGTGCTGGAGCTGTTCCCGGGCGAGTTCGTGCACATCGGCGGCGACGAGTGCCCCGCGGACCAGTGGCGGCGCTCGCCGACCGCGCGGGCGCGCGCCGAACGGCTCGGCCTGGACGGCGTGGAGGCCCTCCACGGCTGGTTCGTACGGCACTTCGACCGCTGGCTGGCCGAACGCGGCCGCCGCCTCGTGGGATGGGACGAGATCCTGGGGGCCGGCACGGCGGGTACGGCCGGCGCGGGCACGGGGCTCGGCCCCGGCGCGGTGGTCTCCTCCTGGCGCGGCCACGCGGGCGCGGTCGCCGCCGCCCGGGCCGGGCACGACGTGGTGACGTGCCCCGAGCAGGAGGTCTACCTCGACCACCGGCAGGACGGCGGCGAGGACGAACCGGTGCCCATCGGATACGTGCGAACCCTGCGCGACGTGTACGGCTACGACCCCGTGCCGCCCGAACTCGCGGGCACCGGCGCGGCGGGGCACGTCGTCGGCGCGCAGGCCAACCTGTGGACGGAGGTCGCGGAGGACCAGCGGCGCACCGACTACCAGGCCTTCCCGCGGCTGGCCGCCTTCGCCGAGGTGGTGTGGTCGGGGCCGGGCGCCCGGGACGGGGAGGGCGGCTTCGGCGACTTCGAGCGGCGGATGGCCACCGCCCACTACGCCCGCCTCGACGCGCTGGGCGTGGCCTACCGGCCGCCGTCCGGGCCGCGCCCCTGGCAGCGCCGTCCCGGCATCGGGGGGTGCCCGTTCGAGGGGTCGCCGCGGGTGTCCTGAGGGCCGGACCCCGGATCAGGATTCCCGGCCGCCTCATCCCCGACCGCCTCGGGCAAGGCCCGGGACGATCCCCGAAACGGCCTGTATAAAGTAGTGCAAGGACTCCCAGGAGTGACAAGACGCTTCTGTCGGTGACAAACGCCGCAAGCGGGCCATCGTCCAGATCAGGGACGGATGCTCCCTTCACGGACCCCGGCTCCGCCGGCCCCCCGGAATGTGCCAGAGTTGCCACGTCCGGGTTCCCAGCGCGTACGGTACGGCTGGGCAGCCGGGACGACCGGGGAAGGGGCGCTGGATTGAGCACGCACGCACCGCACGCACCACGGGCGGCGCAGCCGGTCATGCTGCCGGCCACGCTCGACGAGGCCGTGGCCGCTCTCGCCGCCACGCCCGCGGCCGTACCCGTCGCGGGCGGCACCGACCTGATGTCCGGGGTGAACTCCGGGCTGCTGAGGCCCGCGGCGCTGGTCGGCCTGGGCCGGATCAGCGAGATCCGCGGCTGGGAGTACCAGGACGGCCACGCGCTGCTCGGCGCCGGCCTCACCCACGCCCGTGTGGGACGCCCCGACTTCGCGGCCCTCATCCCCGCCCTGGCCGCCGCCGCCCGCGCCGCCGGACCGCCGCAGGTCCGCAACGCCGGGACGCTCGGGGGCAACATCGTCACCGCCGCGCCCACCGGCGACTGCCTTCCCGTCCTGGCCGCGCTGGAGGCCACGGTGCTGATCGCGGGGCCGGGCGGCGGACCGCGCGAGGTCCCCGTCAGCCGTCTGCTGGCCGGCATGGAGATGCTGCGGCCCGGCGAGATCGTCGGCTACGTACGGGTGCCGCTGCTGTACGCCCCCCAGGCTTTCCTCAAGGCCACCGGCCGCACCGGTCCCGGGCGCGCGCTGGCCTCGGTCGCCGTCGTGCTCGACCCCGTCCGCCGCGGGGTGCGCTGTGCGGTCGGCGCCGTCGCGCCGATGCCGCTGCGCCCGGTGGAGGCCGAGCAGTGGGTGGCATCGCTCATCGACTGGGACGGACAACGGGCCCTGGCCCCCGAGGTGCTGGCCGCGTTCGGCGACTACGTCGCCATGGCCTGCATCCCCGATCCTCCCGCCCCCGAGGGCGGGGGGGAGGCCCCCGTACTTCCGCCCGCGGCACTGCACGTACGGCGTACGGTGGCGACACTGGCCCGACGGGGGCTCGGGAGGGCACTCGCATGAGCAACGACCAGCAGGAGCCGTTCCGGCAGGACGACGGCCGGCCCGTGCCTCCTCCGGCGCCCGAGGGCGGCTGGGGAGGCGAGTACGACGGTGACTCCACCGCGTTCATACAGCTTCCCGAGAACCTGCCGGGCCCGTACCAGTACGGGTACGCCGACGGGCCCGGCGGCACGCCCGAACCGCTCGCCGCGCCGGGCACCGGACACGGCTGGGAGCCGCCCGCCATCGACCCCGGCGCCCCCCCGCCGCCGCAGTCCCGGCTGCCGGTGACCCCGGAGGCCGCCACCGATCCGGCGGCCCCGGTGCAGTGGACCATGCCGTTCGCCGGGAGCCAGGCGGAGTCCGCCGGGCCCGCGGGCCCGGCACCTTCCGAGCCCGCGCGGCCCGAGGGGGAGCAGGGACCGCCGCCGGGCGCGGCCGCCGCCATGGGGCAGGGC
>NZ_JBXUOY010000199.1:0-10109 GCF_057196705.1 Streptomyces sp. ATLC9
GGCGGTCACCGAGCCTTCGAAGACCAGCGGCCGCAGGGCGGCGCGGGCGGTGTAGAGCGCTGCGGTGTACCCCGCCGGCCCGGAGCCGATGATGATCACGTTGCGGACGTCATCTGTCTGCGTCACGGTGGTCACGCCTTCCGCTCGTTGTCGATTTCGGTGATCAGGGCCTCGATGCGGGCGCGGATCTCGTCGCGGATGGGGCGCACGGCCTCCACGCCCTGTCCGGCGGGGTCGTCCAGCTTCCAGTCCAGGTAGTGCTTGCCGGGGAAGACCGGGCAGGTGTCGCCGCAGCCCATGGTGATGACGTAGTCGGAGGCCCGGACGGCCTCGGTGGTGAGCACCTTGGGGGTCTCGGCCGACATGTCGATGCCCGCCTCGGCCATGGCCTGGACGGCGGCGGGGTTGACCCGGTCGGCCGGGGCGGACCCGGCGGAGCGGACCTCTACGCGGTCGCCGGCCAGGTGGGTCAGCCAGGCGGCGGCCATCTGGGAGCGGCCGGCGTTGTGGACGCAGACGAACAGCACGGACGGCTTCTCGGACATCAGGGGGCTTCCTTCGGCTCGTCGGGGACCGGGGTGGCATCACCTCCGGCTGATGTGACAGTATCAGCGCATGCTGACGTCAGTCGACACTGACCTGATCCGGGTGCTCGCCGATCCGCTCAGGATGCGCATCGTGACCCTGCTGGCCACCGAGACCCTGTGCACCACCCACCTGGTCGCCGAGACCGGGGCCAGACAGACCAACCTCTCCAACCACCTGCGCGTCCTGCGCGAGGCCGGAGTCGTGGAGACCGAGCCGTGCGGCCGGTACACCTACTACCGGCTGCGCCCCGACGTCATCGAAGCCCTGGGCCGCTCCTTCACCGAACTGGCCCGCACCGCCCGCACCACCCGCGCCGCCGAGACCAGGAGGGCCTGCCCGTGACCACCACCGAACCCGCCGCCCACCCCCCCGCCACCGGAGACGACTCGATCATCGGGAAACTCTCCACCCTGGACCGGTTCCTGGCAGTGTGGATCCTCGCCGCCATGGCCGCCGGCCTCGGGCTGGGCCGGCTGGTCCCCGGCCTGAACGACGCCCTCAGCCGGGTCGAGGTCGGCGGCATCTCGCTGCCCATCGCGCTCGGCCTGCTGATCATGATGTACCCGGTGCTGGCCAAGGTCCGCTACGACCGCCTGGACACCGTCACCGGCGACAAGCGGCTCATGCTCTCCTCCCTGGTGATCAACTGGATCATCGGACCGGCCGTGATGTTCGCCCTGGCCTGGACCTTCCTGCCCGACCTGCCCGAGTACCGCACCGGACTGATCATCGTCGGGCTCGCCCGCTGCATCGCCATGGTCATCATCTGGAACGACCTGGCCTGCGGCGACCGCGAGGCCGCCGCCGTCCTGGTCGCCCTGAACTCCGTCTTCCAGGTCCTCGCCTTCGGCCTGCTGAGCTGGTTCTACCTCGACCTGCTGCCCGACTGGCTCGGCCTGGGCGACGGCGCCGCCCTGGACATCTCCGCCTGGGAGATCGCCGCCAACGTCGCCGTCTTCCTCGGCATCCCCCTGCTGGCCGGCTACCTCACCCGCCGCATCGGCGAACAGCGGATGGGCCGCGAGACCTACGAACAGCGCCTCCTGCCCAGGATCGGCCCCTGGGCCCTGTACGGACTGCTGTTCACCATCGTCGTCCTCTTCGCCCTCCAGGGAAAGACGATCACCTCCCAGCCACTCGACGTCGCCCGCATCGCCCTGCCGCTGCTGGTCTACTTCGCACTCATGTTCTTCGGCACCTTCGCCCTCGGCAAGGCCATCGGCCTGGCCTACGAGCGCACCACCACCCTGGCCTTCACCGCCGCCGGCAACAACTTCGAACTGGCCATCGCGGTGGCCATCGCCACCTTCGGCGTCACCTCCGGCCAGGCCCTGGCCGGCGTCGTCGGACCCCTCATCGAGGTCCCCGTCCTCATCGCCCTGGTCTACGTCGCCCTCGCCTGGCGCAGGAAATTCACCGCGGCACGGCCGGGGTCATGACGCGGCGCACGGACGTGGTGGTGGTCGGCGGCGGCCAGGCCGGGCTCGCCGCCGGCTACCACCTGCGCCGCCAGGGCCTGGACTTCGTGATCCTCGACGCCCAGGACGCGCCCGGCGGCGCCTGGCAGCACACCTGGGACTCCCTGCGGCTGTTCTCCCCCGCCGCGTACTCCTCGCTGCCAGGGTGGCCCATGCCCGCGCAGCCCGGCCAGACCTACCCGGACGCCACTCATGTCGTCGGCTACCTCGCCCACTACGAGAAGCGCTACGGCCTGCCCGTGCTGCGCGGCGTCCGCGTCCGTGCCGTCCGCCGCGACGGCGCGTTCCTGCGGGTCGAGACCGGTGAGGGGGCCTGGCGGACGCGCGCGGTCGTCAGCGCCACCGGCACCTGGTGGCGCCCGTTCCTCCCGGCCGTCCCCGGGCGGGAGGCGTTCCGGGGCAGGCAGTCGCACACCACCGGCTACCGGAACCCCGGACAGTTCACCGGCCGGCGCGTCATCGTGGTCGGGGGCGGCAACTCCGGCGCGCAGATCGCCGCCGACCTGGCACTGGCCGGCGTGGAGGTGACGTGGGTGACCGCTCGCCCGCCGAGGTTCCTGGCCGACGACATCGACGGCCGGGCCCTGTTCGACGCCGCCACCGCGCGGCGCCGCGCTCTGGACGAAGGTCGCGCCGACACCGGCGGGGTGGCCTCCCTCGGCGACATTGTCGCCGTGCCGCCCGTGCGCGAGGCCAGGGACACCGGGCTGCTCAAGGCGTCCCCGATGTTCGCCCGCCTCACCGCCGACGGTGTCGCCTGGGCCGACGGCACGGCCGCCGGTGCGGACGCGGTCATCTGGTGCACCGGCTTCCGGCCCGCCCTGTCCCACCTCTCGCCACTCGCCCTGCGCGGAAAGCGCGGCCACATCGCCGCCGACGGCACCCTGGCGACGGCAGAACCACGCCTGCACCTGCTCGGCTACGGCGACTGGACCGGACCCGCCTCGGCCACCCTCATCGGCACCGGGCGCCCCGCCCGCGAGGCCGCCATCCGGATCGCGGACTCCCTCGGCCATGCCTCCCCGCGTGGATGACATACGGCGCCAGGGCTCACTCCCCGGCACCGTACGCCGTCCATAACGGGCAGGACCGGTCAGCCGCAGGAACCGCCCGGCCCGCAGGCGGCCGCCCCTGCGGCCGGGGCGCCGTCCGCAGGGGCGGCCAGGAAGCGGCGCAGGTAGGGGGACGGGCCGCCGCGCGAAAGGAAGTCGTCCAACTGCGCGCTGCGTGCGGCCACCGCTCGGAGCAGGAAGTCCACCACAGCGGCCGAGGGCGGGGAGGCATGGTGCGCTCCGCGCCAGGACCACACCCGAGCCTCGGAGCCGTCCCGGTGAGCGGGACACAGCTCGACGCCCGCAGCGCGGAGGGTCGGAGAAGCACCGATTGCCCCAAGAACAGCGTCCTTGGGCCGGACTGGGGGTCAGGGGGTCGCAGGTTCAAACCCTGTCGTCCCGACAGTGCCGGAAGGCGCTTCGATCGAGGAGAAATCCCGGGTCGGAGCGCCTTCCGACGTTTGGCGGCACACCAGACCGGCCGAGGCGCCGTCATCCTCCTGGGGACCAGCCGCGGAATGCCTGCGACACCCGGCGCACCGGTCCCGGCGGCTTCGGCGGGCCGGCCGCCACCGGCAGGCGGGCGCCGGGCGAGCGGCCCGCCTCGGTGATCGGCCGCGGATCCGGACAGCGCTGGGTGGTGGCCGGTGGTCCGTGCCGGGCGGAGGTCACCCGTGGCCGAAGACGCCGGGACCGGGGGTAAGCACGTTGCCGGGGTCGTAGCGCCTCTTCGCGGCGCGGAAGGCCGACCACTCGTCGCCGTAGTGGATGCGCCAGTCCCGGTCCGTGAAGGGCACCGAGCCGATCGGGTAGAGCACCCCTCCGAAGTGCTCGCGCGTACGGGCGAACAGCCGCCTGTTGCGGTCGAGCATCTCCTCGGTGAAGCCCGGGCCGGGGTCCGGGGTGTCGGACACGGTGTTGATGTCGACGACGAACACCCAGGGCGACCCGTCCGGTTCGGGCAGCCGGGGGAAGGGGCGCGTGGCGCGTGCGCGCCGCTGCGGGTAGATCAGGCCGGCTCCGTAGGGTCCGATGTCCCGCGGGGTCAGCGTTCGCATGATCTCGGCGAGGTAGTCCTCGACGGTGGAGCCGGGAAGCCAGACGTCGAACCACGGCTTGACGAGTCGGTCCCAGTTCACCGTCTCCCGCACCGTGTCGATGGCCGTGTCGATCGAGAACACGTAGTCCAGGTAGCCGGTGTCCTGGATGTCCGGTGTGGCGGACAGGCCGCTGAGGAGCGCCCGGTCGTCGGGCTCTCCGGGCGGGTCGTAGAGGGCCGTCGCGTGCAGTTTGTAGGTCGGCGTGGTGTCGGGCGAGGAGAATTCGGCGTAGACGTGGTCGACGCCGGGTCGCTCGATGAGCGTGCGGAGGTCGCGGAAGAACGCGGCGTTGTCGTCGTAGGGGAGCACGTAGGTGCGGGCCCGCTGTCCGGCGGGGACGAGTTCGATGACCGCCTTGGTGATGACGCCGCACTGGCCGAGTCCGCCGAGCACCGCCTCGAAAAGGTCGGGCTTGCGGCGGCGGGAGCAGTGCTCGACGGCCCCGGTGCCGGTGACCACTTCGAGCTCGTGCACGTGGTCGACCTGCAGTCCGGTGCGCAGACCGCCGACTATGCCGCCGACACCGCCCACGGAGAGCGTTCCGCCCACGGTCAGCCCGGTGTAGCCGGTGAGCGCCGGTGGGGTCAGCCTCGGCGACTGCCCGTAGGCGGCGGTGGCCAGGTCCTTCCAGAGGACACCGGCGTCGACTTCGGCGGTGTGCGGGCCGAGCGAGTGGATGCGATCGAGGTACCGGTTCTCGATGACCAGCCCGGCGGAGAGCCCCTGGCCGTAGGTGGTGTGGGCCTGGCCCCGGGGCGATACCGCGATGCGGTGCGTCCGGCAGAAGCGGATCATCACGGCGATGTCGCGCGCCGAGCGCGGGCGCAGCACCGCGCACGGTGTGCGGTGGACGATGTTGCCCAGGTCGGTGGCGACCGCCCCGCGGGACGCCCCGTCGAGCACGAGTTCCCCGTCCAGCCCGGGTGCGGCGGCGAACGACGGGCCCGTCGCGGCCTCGGCCTCCGTGATCCACCTGCGCCCGAGCGGATCGAACCCCACGACCGCGGCGACGGCCCCGAATCTGCCGAGGAATTCACGGCGGCCAATCATGTCGTCTCCCGGTTGAATTCTTCGGCGAAATGACCGGTCATGCCGACCCGCGCAATATGGCTAAGCAATTCGTCGGCGCGCGCTCCGGGCACGGGAAGCTCCTTTCAGGGAGAATTCTGAAGCCCATCGTCCAACGCGTCGAACCATAGTCAGCCCGGGACGCCCGGCGCAATCACGCTTATTTCAAGTTACTGTCAGAGCTTCTTCAAGCCGCGCATTCCGCCGCCGTGCGGCGGGATGCGCGGCCCCGGTGTCCCGGAACGGCCCGAACGACCCGAACGGCCCCGGGGAAAGGGGCCGCCGGACCGGTGCGGGAGGGCGTCAGGACCCCGCGGGTCCGTCCGGCCCGGTGCGCCAGCCGCCGCGGGCCGCCGCCGCGGCGGCGTACTCCTCGAAGGTCCGGGCGGGGCGCCCGGTCACACGGGGCACCGTGTCCAGGGGTTCGGCGTCGCCGAGGGCGCGCAGGGCGGCGAAGGAGGCGAGGTCCCGCTCGACCGACTCCGCGGACCGGCCGAACGAGGTCTGTGCGGCCCGGTAGGCGTCCTGGTCCCCGCGGAACTCCAGCGGCCTGCCGGCGGCGTCGCCGATGACGGCGCACACCTCGCCGAAGGACAGCGCACGCGGACCGGTCACCTCGTACGTCCGGCCGGTGTGCCCGTGCTCCGTCAGGGCACGGGCGGCCACGGCGGCGACGTCGTCGAGGTCCACGAAAGCCTGCCGGCACTCCCCCAGCGGTACCGCCAGCTCCCCGGCGAGCACCGCCTCCCGGAAGGGGCCTTCGTCGAAGTTCTGGTCGAACCAGTCGGCGCGCAGGATCGTCCAGCCGGTGCCGGACCCCCTGACGGCGTCCTCGGCCTCCAGCAGGCGCCGGTCCCCTATCACCTCGATGGCGCGGCTCGACAGCAGGACGATGTGCTCCACCTCGAGGTCCGCTGCCAGGGCGACGAAGCCCGGGTCGACGGGAACGCCGTCGGGGGCCATCAGGAACACGCGGGCGACGCCGCGCAGCGCCGGTTCCCAGGTGCTCTCGTCACCCCAGTCGAAACGGGTGGCGCTGTGCCGCGAGGCGGGCCTGACCGGCGCTCCCAGGTTCCGCAGGTGCGCGACGACACGGCGGCCGCTGGAGCCGGTGGCCCCCATAACGAGGATCGGTGTGGTGCCCATGTCCTCCAGAACGACGGCGGAGGCGGACAGGAAACGGCCCGGATCCGCCGGGGGCCGGCGACCGCGGGGGCCGCGCACCGCGGACATCCCTCTGTAAATCACCTCACAAACCCCTGACATCCCTCTGAATCTCCTGCGTTGACGCCCCGAAAGCGCCGAAGATAACTTCTCATAGCCTCGCCACCATCCTGATCTGAGGCCGGCGGATTTCTCTCTTCTCCCCATGCGCCCGCATTCCCGTGCGGCCTGCCGCGCGTACCGTCCCGCGCGGCGTGTGGAGGTTACTGTTCCGCAGCCATCCGCTATCCCCGAGAATCCGGAAGGAAGCAGAGATGCCCCTGACAGAACGGACGACAGCGCCACGCGCCACGGCGGAGGGGATGAGGCCGCGCATCCACCACGTGGGAGTTCAGACGGCGGATCTGGACAACTGCCTGGAGTGGTATCTGGACTTCTTCGGGGCGGAGAGGAAGTGGGAACTCGACCGCTTCTCCGACCTGACCCTCAGCCGTCTGCCGGGGATCGGCCGGCTGGTCGAGGTCGCGGTCGGCGATCTGCGCTTCCACCTGTTCGACCGGTCCGGCCACAACCGCCGGGTGCCGGAGGACGAGTCGTTCCAGTTCCAGCACGTTTGCCTGCGGGTGGACACCCCTGAGGACCTGGAGGCCGTCAGGGACCGGTGGATCGAGCTGCACGACTCGGGCCGGTTCGCCTTCGCGCGCCAGGATCCGCCCACCGACATCGTCATCGACGACGACGGGGTGCGCAGCCTCTACCTCTTCGACGTGAACGGACTGGAGTACGAGTTCACGCACGTCCCGGAAGGACACCGATGAGCACGCTCACCCCGCCCCTCGCGCCCGGCGCGGTCCGGGTCGGCGACTGGGACTTCGGTGACTTCCCCTACGGCCTGGAGCCCCTGGCCATGCCCCCGGCCGGTCATGCCGGGGCGGGCGCGGAGCACCGGCCGGTCACGCTGCCGCCGTGCGAACCGGAGCGGATCTGCCGGGAACTGCGCGCGCTCACCGGCAGCGGGCCGGCGACCGCCCGCCTCGGCGTGCCCCCGGCCCCCTCGTACGACCAGTTGTTCTGGTTCCGCTGGATCACCGGCCACCAGGTGACGTTCGCCCTGTGGCGCCTGATGGGCCGGACCCTGGAGGAACTGCCCTCGCGGGACGCCGTCCCCGGCCCCGCGGCGATGGAGCGGCTGGAGTCCTACACCCACGGCTACTGCGCCATGCTGCTGTACAGCGGCTCGTGCCCGCGCGCCCTCTACCGGAGCCTGATCCGGCCGGCGATGTTCCTCCAGCACCGGGGCTTCAGCGGCCTCTGGGCCCCGGACTTCACACAGGTGCGGGGGCTGATGCGAGGGCGTCTCGTGCCGTGGCTGCGGGACGGGCGGGCCGCCGGGCTCCGGGCCGCGGTCGACGCCCAGCGGGAGGTCCACGACAGTGTCGCCGCCCGGTTGGTGCCGGGCGGGCGGTCGCTGCTCCAGCAGAGCGTCACCGAGAACCCGGTGCGTCCCTCGGAGCGGACGGCCGTCCTCTACGACAACTTCTTCATGACGCTGCGCGGCCCGGTCCCCGACGAGGCCGTCGCCGCCCAACTGCTGCGCCGGCTGCGGGCGGTGGGCCTCGACCTCGCCGTCAACGGCCTGTATCCGCTGGGCCGGGACGACGACGGCGAGGAGGTCGAGGTGTGGAACGGCTCGGTGGCCGAGTGCGAGCGCCGCCTCGGCACCGTCCTGGCCACTGCGGCGGCCCATGCCGCCGACCTGGCACGGCAGGCGCCGCAGACCGCCTGAACGGACGCCGCCCCGGCGGCACCGTGCCGCCGCGAGCCGAGAGGAGAGTCGAGCACATGCGCCACGGAGTGCTGCTCCTGCCCGAACACCGCTGGCCCCGGGCCCGGGAACGGTGGACCCTGGCGGAGGAGCTGGGATACGACCACGCCTGGACCTACGACCACCTGATGTGGCGCTGGTTGAGCGACAAGCCCTGGTTCTCGGCCGTGCCCACCCTGGCCGCCGCCGCAGAGGCCACCTCGCGGATCACGCTCGGCACCATGGTGGCCAGCCCCAACTTCCGGCACCCGGTGGACTTCGCCAAGGACCTGGTGTCGCTGGACGACGTCTCCGGGGGCCGGATGGTCTGCGGCGTCGGCGCGGGGGCCGAGGGCCACGACTCCCGAATCCGAGGGGACCGGCCCCTGTCGCGCCGTGAGCGGGGAGCCAGGTTCGAGGAGTTCGTGAAACTGCTGGACCGGCTGCTGCGCGAGGAGCGGGCCACCTTCCGCGGGCAGTGGTACACGGTGGAGGACGCCGTGGTGAAGCCGGAGTGCCTGGTCCCGCCCCGCCTCCCCCTGGCGGTCGCCGCCGCCGGTCCCCGGGGCATGGCCCTCGCCGCGCGGTACGCCGACGTCTGGGTCACCAGCGGCGCCCCCAACTCTTTCGAGAGCGAGCGGTACGACCGTGTGGTCCCGCTGCTCAAGGAGCAGCTCGCGGCGCTCGACGACGCCTGTGCGGCCCGGGGGCGCGACCCGTCCACCCTGCGCCGGCTGCTGCTGACCGGCGGTTCGGTCGGGGGGGTACTGGAGTCCGTGGAAAGCTACCGGGACTCGGCCGGGGTCTTCCGGGACATCGGTTTCACCGACTTCGTCGTGCACTGGCCCCGCCCCGACCTCCCCTTCCAGGGCCGGGAAGAGGTGCTGTTCGACTTCGCCGCCGCCGAGCTGGGAGGTGCGCGGTGACCCTCCCCTTCGAGATGGTCGGCGTCTTCGGTGCCGGGACGGGCGGCGGCAGCCCGCTGGCCGTGGTCCACGACGCCGAGGGCCTGGGCACGGAGGACATGCGCCGGATCGCGGCGTGGTTCCGGGCCGACGAGACGGTGTTCGTCCTCCCCCCGACCGTGCCGGAGGCCACGCACAGGGTGCGGGTCTTCACCCGCCGGGGGGAGTCGCCCTTCGGGGGGCACTCGGCCGTGGGCACCGCGGTGGCGCTGGTCCGCTCCGGGCGCCTGCCGTCCGGCAGGGTCGTCCAGCAGTGCGGCGACAAGCTGCTGGAGCTGGACGCGGACGGCGAGCGGGCCGTGATCACCGCCGCGGCACCGCTCCCGGTCCGCGCCCTGGACGCCGCCCCGCTGCTCGGGACCGTCGGCCTCACCGCGGACGATCTGGGCGAGGGCCCGGTCCTGGCCGCGGGCTTCGGGCCGCGGTTCCACCTGCTGCCGGTGCGCCGGGAGGCGGTCGCCGCGGTGCGCCCCGATCCCGAGGCGATGCGGCGCCAGGAGCTGCCGGACGTCTTCGTCTTCCACTGGGACGCGGCCGCCCGTACCGCCAGGGCCAGGCTGTTCGCCCCCGGGTACGCGATCGCGGAGGACCCGGCCTGTGCCTCGGTGGGTCTGGCCCTCGGCGTGTGGCTCCACGCCCGCGGGCCGGGCGGCGGGCGGCTCGCCTTCCGGATCGAGCAGGGTTCCGAACTGGGCCGGCCGGCCGTCCTGGAGTGCACGGTCGACGCCGGGAACGGCCCGCTCACCGCCACGGTCGGCGGACGGGCGCCGCGGGAGCTGGCCGGCGGCCTCGCCGTGCCCGCCGGCCGGGAGTGAAGGCCGCTCCGGCGGTTGCCGAGACGGTGCCGGGAACCGGGGGCGCCGTGCCGCCTGCGGTCCGGAGGCCGGAGG
>NZ_JBXUOY010000200.1:0-10012 GCF_057196705.1 Streptomyces sp. ATLC9
GCCCTGATCGCCGCCGAGAAGCAGCCGCACCGCGCCCGTCTGGTGGCCCGCGCCCTGCGCGGCAACCCCGGCCCCTACCAGGTGGTCACCGCCGACGGCACCCGCCCCGCCTGGCGGCCAGGTTCCTTCGACCGCGTCCTGGTCGACGTGCCCTGCACCGGACTGGGCGCCCTGCGCCGCCGCCCCGAGGCCCGCTGGCGCCGCCGCCCCGAGGATCTGGCGGGCTTCGCCCCGCTCCAGCGCGGACTGCTGACCGAGGCGCTGCGCGCGGCCCGGCCCGGCGGCGTCGTGGGCTACGCCACCTGCTCGCCGCACCCGGCCGAGACCCGCGCGGTCGTCGACGACGTGCTCAGGCACGAGAGCGCCGAGCCGGTCGACGCCCGCCCGCTGCTGCCCGGCGTGCCCTCCCTGGGCGACGGCCCCGACATCCAGCTCTGGCCGCACCTGCACGGCACCGACGCGATGTACCTCGCCCTGCTGCGCCGCACCTGAGCCCGCGGGCCCCGCGGCCGGGCGCGCCCCGGCGCACCTGGGCGCGGGGCCGGACGGGTGACACGACATACTGGGGCCATGGTTCAGATCAACCCCAGCATCCTGTCCGCCGACTTCGCGCGCCTGGCCGAGGAGGCGCGGCGCGTCGGAGGGCCCGAGGGCGCCGACTGGCTCCATGTGGACGTGATGGACAACCACTTCGTCCCCAACCTCACGCTCGGTGTCCCGGTCGTCGAGGCGCTGCGCAAGGCGACCGACACCCCGCTGGACTGCCACCTGATGATCGAGGACCCCGACCGCTGGGCGCCGCAGTACGTCGAGGCGGGCGCCGGGTCGGTCACCTTCCACGCCGAGGCCGCCGCCGCTCCGGTGCGGCTGGCCCGCGAGATCCGCACCAAGGGCGCCCGCGCCTCCATGGCGCTCAAGCCCGCCACGCCGATCGAGCCGTACGAGGATCTGCTGCCCGAGCTGGACATGCTGCTGGTGATGACCGTCGAGCCCGGCTTCGGGGGCCAGGCGTTCCTCGACGTCATGCTGCCCAAGATCCGCCGCACCCGGCAGCTCATCGACAAGCACGGACTCGAGCTGTGGCTCCAGGTGGACGGCGGGGTGTCGGCCTCCACCATCGAGCGGTGCGCCGAGGCCGGCGCGGACGTCTTCGTGGCCGGCTCGGCCGTCTACGGCGCGGACGACCCGGCCGCCGCGGTGCGGGCACTGCGCGCCCAGGCCCGGGAGGCCGCGAACGGAGCCGCCGGCGGATGCGCCCACTGAGGGGCGGCCCGGGGTCCGGGGCCCGGGGCGGCTCCGCGGAGGCGGGCATGGGTGCACCGTGCACGGAGTGGATCAGGACCGCCGCGGATCTGCGAGGATGAACGCGCGGAGTGAGGAACGGCGCGTACACGAGTACGGCGGAACGGTAGCGAGGTGAGTGCGGTGTCGACCGGGCGGTCAGCCACGAGAATGGGTCCCGCCGAGCTGATGCAGGCGGCGGCCATGGCGCGCCGCTTCTATCTGGAGGGCAAGTCCAAGATCCAGATCGCGGACGAGTTCGGGGTGAGCCGCTTCAAGGTGGCCCGGGTGCTGGAGACCGCGCTGGAGCGGGACCTGGTGCGCATCGAGATCCGCGTCCCGGCCGAACTGGACGCCGAGCGGTCCGACGCGCTGCGCGCCCGCTACGGGCTGCGCCACGCCGTCGTCGTCGAGTCGCCCTCGGACGCCGCCGAGGACGCCGCCGACCCGGAGAACCTCGGCGAGGTCGCCGCCGACCTGCTGGGCGAGCTGGTCACCGAGGGGGATGTCCTGGGCCTGGCCTGGGGCCGCTCCACCATCCACATGGCCACCGCGCTGCACCGGCTCCCGCCGTGCACCGTCGTCCAGCTCACCGGCGTCTACGACGCGGGCACCGCCGAGCGCGGCTCGGTGGAGGCGGTGCGCCGCGCCGCCACCGTCTCCGGTGGCGAGGCCCACCCGATCTACGCGCCGATGCTGCTGCCGGACGCGGCCACCGCCGCCGCGCTGCGCGGCCAGACGAGCATCGCCGCCGCGTTCGAGTACTTCGACAAGGTGACCGTGGCCGCGGTCTCCATCGGCTCCTGGGATCCGGGCGTGTCCACCGTCCACGACATGCTCGGGGAGGAGGAGCGCGCCCACTACGCCTCCCTCGGGGTCGCCGCCGAGATGTCGGCGCACCTCTTCGACGCCGAGGGCCGCCGTATCGGCCGCGACCTGGGGGAGCGCTGCATCACCGTCGAGGCCGACCGGCTGCGCCGCGTCCCCGAGGTCATCGCGATCGCGGGCGGCCGCCGCAAGGCCGAGGCGATCGGCGCGGTCCTCCGCTCCGGGCTGGTGACCAGTCTGGTCACCGACACCGCCGCCGCCGACCACCTGCTGCACGAGTTCACCCCCGGCCCCCGGCCCGCGCTGGAGCGGGCCGACCCGGACGAGAACGCGCCCTGAGGGCCCGGGCCCTCAGGGCGTTGGTGGGGACGTACGACGGCGCCCCGCCCACCTGGCCTTCTCTCCATGACCGGGGTCCGGGGCGGGCGTGCAACAATGAAGTACGTGCGATTTCTCAACGACCAGCGGCCCGCGTACGACCTGACGTACGACGACGTCTTCATGGTGCCCAACCGCTCCGCGGTCGGCTCCCGGCAGGGCGTGGACCTCTCCTCGCCGGACGGGACGGGCACCACCGTCCCGATCGTCGTGGCCAACATGACCGCGATCGCCGGGCGCCGGATGGCCGAGACGGTGGCCCGCCGCGGCGGCCTCACCGTCATCCCCCAGGACATCCCCCTGGACGTGGTCACCGACGTCATATCCTGGGTCAAGCGGCGCCACCTGGTCCTGGACACCCCCATCGTCCTGGATCCCTCCGCGACCGTCGCCGACGCCCTGTCCCTGCTGCCCAAGCGGGCGCACGGCGCGGGTGTCGTCGTCGACGGGGAGCGGCGGCCGGTCGGCGTCGTCACCGACTCCGACCTGACCGGCGTGGACCGCTTCACCCAGCTCTCCCAGGTCATGTCCCGCGACCTGCTGCTCCTGGACGCCGGCATCGACCCGCGCGAGGCGTTCACCCGCCTGGACGGCGCCCACCGCAAGCTCGCCCCCGCCGTCGACGCCGAGGGCCGCCTGATCGGCATCCTCACCCGCAAGGGCGCCCTGCGCGCCACCCTCTACACCCCCGCGACCGACGACTCCGGACGGCTGCGGGTGGCCGCCGCCGTCGGTATCAACGGTGATGTCGCCGGCCGCGCCAAGGGGCTGCTCGACGCCGGGGTGGACACCCTCGTGGTGGACACCGCCCACGGCCACCAGGAGTCCGTGCTCTCCACCCTGGAGACGATCCGTGCGCTGGACCCGCGGGTCCCCGTGGTGGCGGGCAACGTCGTCTCCGCCGAGGGCACCCGGGACCTGATCGAGGCCGGCGCCGACATCGTCAAGGTCGGCGTCGGACCGGGCGCCATGTGCACCACGCGCATGATGACCGGTGTGGGCCGGCCCCAGTTCTCCGCCGTCCTGGAGTGCGCCGCCGAGGCGCGCAGGCACGGGAAGCACGTCTGGGCCGACGGCGGTGTGAGGCACCCGCGCGACGTGGCCATGGCACTGGCCGCCGGAGCCTCCAACGTCATGATCGGCTCCTGGTTCGCCGGCACCCACGAGTCCCCCGGCGACCTCCAGCAGAGCGCCGACGGGCGCCTGTACAAGGAGAGCTTCGGCATGGCCTCCGCACGTGCGGTGCGCAACCGCACCGCCGAGGAGTCCGCCTACGACAGGGCCCGCAAGGCCCTGTTCGAGGAGGGCATCTCCACCTCCCGGATGTTCCTCGACCCGGCCCGGCCGGGGGTGGAGGACCTGATCGACTCGATCATCGCCGGGGTGCGCTCCTCGTGCACCTACGCCGGGGCCGCCACCCTGGAGGAGTTCGCCGAGAACGCCGTCATCGGCGTCCAGAGCGCCGCCGGCTACGCCGAGGGCAAGCCGCTGCACGCCAGCTGGTGATCCGCGCTCCCGCGGCCCGCACCCTACCCGGTGGGGGCCGCGGCTGCTTCGATGGACCCATGAGCGAACCGGCGTACGAGGAGACCCACCGGGGCCACAGCGGCACCGGCCCGGGAGCGATCACCCCCGACGGCTGCGCGGTGGAGGTCTACACCCGCGTCCCCGCCGGCGACGAACCCGTCGTCATCGCCTCGGCCGTGCCCGCCGGGGCGAGCCTGCTGGAACTGGGCTGCGGGGCGGGCAGGGTGACCCACTCTCTGCTGGAGCGCGGTTTCGCGGTGACGGCCGTCGACGAGTCACCGCGGATGCTCGAGCACGTGCGCGGCGCCCGCACCGTGTGCTCGCCCATCGAGACGCTGGAGCTGGACGAGCGCTTCGACGTCGTCGTGCTGGCGTCCTTCCTGGTCCACACCGGTGACGTCCGGGTGCGCGACGCGCTGCTGCGCGCCTGCCGCCGGCACGTCGCGGACGGCGGGTGCGTGCTGATCCAGCGCGAGGGCGAGGACTGGCACGAGCGGGTCCCCCGGGAGCGGGAGGCCGGCGGCGGGCTGATCCGGATCGCCGCGGCCGATCCCACCGACGACCCGCGGGTGTCCGCCATCCGCTGCGAGTACGTCTTCCCGGACGCCACCTGGACCCAGACGTTCCTCTCCCGGCGGATGGACCGGGAGGAGTTCGAGGCGGCACTGGCCGGCGCCGGCCTGGCCGTCGACTCCTACCTCACCGACGACCGGACCTGGGTGAGGGCCCTGCCCGCGGAGTGACGTCCGGGACGGCGACGCAGCGGCCCGTACGCGCCTGCACCGGCCACCGCCGGGCGGTGTGCGAGGCTCGGAGGGATCCGCGTGTGACCGGTGTGCGAAAGATCTCCCGAGGAGTCGTCCCGCGATGGACCAGGGCGCCGCTTCCCCCGTTCCCTCTCCCTCCCCAGGCCCCGGCGGGAACCTCTCGCGGCTGACGCGCCGCAAACCCGTCGAACGGCTCGTCGCCGAGAGCGGCCGCGGGGAGGGCGGCCTGCTGAGGCGCTCGCTGGGGGTGTGGCAGCTCACCGCGATCAGCATCGGCGCCACCCTGGGCACCGGCATCTTCGTCGTCCTGGGCGAAGCCGTGCCCGAGGCCGGTCCGGCCGTCACCGTCTCCTTCGCCCTCGCCGGGCTGACCGCGCTGTTCTCCGCCCTGTCCTACGCGGAGCTGGCCGGCGCCATCCCGGTCTCCGGCTCCTCCTACACCTACACCTACGCCACCATGGGCGAACTGCTGGGCTGGGTGATCGGCTGGTGCCTGATCCTGGAGTACGGGGTGTCGGTGGCCGCCGTCGCCGTCGGCTGGGGCGAGTACCTCAACGAACTGTTCGACGGCACCGTCGGCGTCACCGTCCCGGATGCCTTCTCGGCGCCCCCGGGCGACGGAGGGCTCGTCAACCTGCCGGCCCTGCTGGTGGTCCTGCTCGCCATGGCCCTCCTGCTCGGCGGCGCCCGCGAGAGCGCCCGCGCCAACGCCGCCATGGTCGCGGTGAAGATCGGCGCGCTGCTGATGTTCTGCGCCGTCGCCGCCACCGGCGTGCGCGCCGGGAACTACACCCCGTTCGCGCCCCTGGGAGTGGCCGGGATCAACGCCGCGGCCGCGACACTGTTCTTCTCCTACATCGGCTTCGACGCCGCCTCCACCGCCGGGGAGGAGGCCAGGAACCCCCGGCGCGACCTGCCGCGCGCCATCGTCCTGTCACTGGTGATCGTCACGGTGCTGTACTGCCTGGTCGCGGCCGTCGCGGTCGGCGCCCTGCCCTGGCAGGACTTCACCGGCACCGAGGCGGCCCTGGCCAAGATCATGGAGGAGGTCACCGGACGTGCCTTCTGGTCCGTCCTGCTGGCACTCGGCGCCGTCGTCGCCATCGCCAGCGTCGTCCTGGCCGTCCTGTACGGGCAGACCCGGATCCTGTTCTCCATGTCCCGCGACGGGCTGATCCCGAAGGTGTTCTCCCGGGTGCACCCGCGTACCGGCACCCCGCGCGCGGGCACCCTGATCGTGGCCGCCTTCTGCGGCACCCTGGCCGCCGTGGTCCCGCTGGGCCGGCTCGCCGACGCCACCAGCATCGGCACGCTGTTCGCCTTCGCGCTGGTCAACATCTCCGTCGTCGTCCTGCGCCGCACCCACCCGCGGGCGCCCCGCGGTTTCCGCGTCCCGCTCTCACCGCTGCTGCCCGCGCTGGGCTTCGGCTTCTGTGTGTGGACGATGGCCGGCCTGGACGCCGTCACCTGGACCGTCTTCGGTCTCTGGCTGGCCGGCGGCCTGGCACTCTACTTCTCCTACGGCATCCGCCACTCGCGCCTCAACGAGCCGGGCGAGCCGGCCGGGTCGGCCGCCGCTGACCGGACCGGGCGGTAGCGCCCGGTCCGGCACGGGCTCAGGTGCACTCGTCGGACTTCCCGACGGCCTCGGCGTAGGCGACGACGAGCTTCTTCATCGCCGCCTCGTCGGGCTTGCCGGGCTCGTCGACCCTGGCTGCGACGAAGAGGTCGTCATCGGGTTTCCGCGGTTCGGGACAGACGACCTTCCCGACGGCTCCGGTGCCGGAGTAGATGAACCTGCCGTCCTCTGTCTCCTTGTCACCGGGCTCGACGTTGGGGAACACGGAGGCGAACCTGGCCGGCGGAGTCCCCTTCTCCCACCACTCGATGTTGAAGGTGAGCACCTGCGTGTCGTCGACATAGACGAGGCAGCGTGTCATGCCGTCCGCCCTGTCGGAGACAGCGGTGGAGATTTTGTCTCCCGGCGGCAGAAGGGGTTCCGTGAGCTCCGGGGGCACGGTTGTGCCGCACATGGAGGAGGGGATCTCGTAGCTCCTCTCCTGTGTGGAACAGGAGGCCGTTCCGAGGCCGAGGAGCAGCACGAGGACGGACAAGGCTGTGGGCCGGGTTCCTGATCGCATGTGCCTTCCCGGGCGTCTCGGTCCGATTCCCGCCCCGGTGGGCGGAGAGGGAACGACGGGGCTGCGCCGAACAGTCATCCGGGGATCTCCGTGTCAAGGTCGTCCGCCATCTGGGAGACGTTGACCGAGGCGCTGCCGAAACCGTCCTCGTTGCCGCGTCTCACCCAGTCCGCCACCTGGTCGGAGTACGGCAGATCATGCGCCTCAGCAGCCTGGATCGCGGCCGTCTGGCCGTGCCACAGGCTGTTCTCCCTGGAGCGTTCCCATCTCTCGCCCACGTTCTCCCCGGCGTCCTTGAGGTTGCTCGGCTCCAGATCGCCGAAGATCTGTTCCAGGACGACGCTGCTGACCGTGCCGGCGGCCCCGCCGGCGGCGGCTCCGCCGACAGGAGTCGCGATGAAGCTCGTCCCCACGCCGATGCCGGTACCGATGGCACCGGAGACGATGTTCTTCACCTGGCCCATCGACTTCTTGTAGTCCTCGTCCTGCTGACTGGCGTCTGCCAGCACCGCTTCCTGGCGGCCGATGGACAGTGTGCCGCTGATCTCCCCGGATCTGCGTGCGATGTCCTCGATCGTGGTCTGGGGGTTCTGCGGGTACCGCCTGTCCTCCGGGAGGCCGGGGTTCAGGTGGTAGTCCATCAGGTTGGTCATATAGGCCTTCTGGCCCACCTCGACCTTGGAGAACCCCTCCGGGTTCTGGCCCACGCTGACGAGGAAGCGTGTGACGTCGTTGTGGTCCAGTTCGGCGGCGGTGCCGGCGACGGGGAACAGCAGATCGGTGTTCCCGTACTTGTCGTCGGCCATCGCCCGGTTGATGTCGGGCAGGTACTCCGCCGCGATCTGGCCCATGCTGTCCGACAGGTAGCCGCGTTCGGTGAGGCGTTCGGTGTCCGCCGAGACGGAGTCGAAGATCTGCTCCACCAGCCGGGCCTGCTCCGGGCTGTGCGGAGGGGTGTCCGGGCCGGGCTGCTCGCCGGCCGGGTGGCCGGTCGCCGCGGCCTCCAGGGCCCAGCCCATGGCGTTCTGGCCGGCGATGCTCTCCTCGAACTCGGAGTCGTACTGCCTGGGCCAGTCGCGCTCCTCGAAGAGGTACTGGAAGTTGGTCAGGCCGACCTTGCCCTCCTTGCCGTTGCCGTCGGTGTCCCGGGTGAAGTCGTGGTCCTCGTCCTTGGTGACGAAGGTGCCGTTGAAGAAGTCGGTGGCGGCTTCCGGGCTCTTGCCCAAGGCCATCATGAAGCCCGTCATCGGGTCCGAACCCTCGTCGGTACCCGTCCGGTTGAGCATCGGCCCCATGGGGAAGTGCCAGGCCAGCTCCGCGCTGCGGCCGTTGCCGCTGCGCTCCTTCTCGACCCGGACGAGCTCGTCGCCGTAGTTCTTCAGGAACTTGTCGTCGAAGTCGCCCCAGCGCATCAGGTTGCTCATCACCTGGGCGCCCACGGCCCGGGGGTTGTCCTTGCCCGGGACGAACTCGCCGGTCAGCCCGACCATGTCCCGCTCCCAGCGCTGCATGGCGGGGCTGTCGGACTGGGTGGCGGTGGCCAGGGTCAGGCCGAGGTTCTCCTGCAGGCCGCCGTACATGTCCACCCGGGCCTGGCCGAGCCGCATGTTGGTGTGCGGATCGTTGATGCCCGCCCAGAAGTCCAGCACGCCCCGGGGGCCCAGTCCGGTGGCGAACCGCTCGGCGAAGAGGGGGTCGTCCTTGTACCGAGCCATGGTGGAGTTGAAGTCGTCGAACTCCTGCGGGGACATGTCCGAAGGATCCTCGGCGAGTTCGACGGCCCGGTCGGCGGCCTCCATCGCCTCGGCGGCGGCGTCGCGGTCGGTGTAGGAGGCGTCGGAGAAGCCGTAGGGCGTCTGGTCGGCCAGGGCCCTGAGCGCTCTGGCGGCGCTGGAGTCGCTCTCGGCGGCCTTGGCGAGGATGCCCTGCACCTCGTCGCGCAGGGCGGTGACGTCCTCGGGGGTGTGGTCGGGCACGTCGGTGCCTCTGGCGGCGCGGTCGGGGTGGATGTTCATGGTGACGGTGAAGCTGCCGTCGGTGTTGGCGATGACGGTCAGGTTCTTCTTCAGCCCGCGCTCGATGGCGTCGTTGAGCTGCCTGCGGTACTCGACCAGCTCGTCGTGGGTGTCCCTGAGGATGTTGTGGATGGAGGTGGCCTGGGTGTGGGCGTCGGCGAACTCGCCGGTGGTCTTGGCCACGAACTCCCGGGTGACGGCGGCGTTCAGACCGGTCCAGTCGGCCTTGTCGGCCTTGCCCTTGAGCCGGGAGCGGGCGTCGTCCTTCAGGGTGCTCAGCTTCCCGGCCGTCTCCGACCAGTCGGAGACGGCCTTGCCCAGCTTGGAGAAGTCGGCGTGGCGGAGGGCGTCGAGCTTCACTGGCGCCGGGTCCTCTCGTCGAAGCCCTCGTCGAGGGCGGAGACGCTGTTGAACAGCGAGCTGATGTGCTGCTCGTCGTCGGCGTGGGCCTTGTTGCTGTACTCCATGTGGTTGGAGATGTGGGCGCAGGCGTCGGTGAGGGTGCGCAGCTGCTCCTGCCACCGGGTCGCGACGTGCTCCAGGGCGCCGCCGATCTCGAAGTCGCCCTTCAGGCCCGCGGCGGCGCCGGTGCTGCTCTCCCGGGCGTGGTCGCCGTCCTTGCGCAGCCGGGTGTGGAGGTCGAATGCCGCGTCTCCGACGGCGGCCAGATCCTTCTGCGACACCGTGAGCTCACCGGAGGACGTCGAGACGCCTCCCCCTCCACCACCGTCGAGCCGGTTCAGGCGCATCTGTGTGGCCTTCCGCTCGGCGGCCGCCTCCACCAGCTGTCTCCACTCCTCGTCGAACGACACGTTCCCTCCCCCGCGTTCGGCTCCGCCTGTCCGGCCACACGGTATAGAAGCGTGTCTTCCGGCCGCCAGTGAGGGGTGCGCGGAAAAGGGCAGGACCCTCCACCGGCGTGCCGCTGCCGGTGGAGGCAGAACGCCCGGTTCGCGGAGGTGTGGCCGCAAAGAGCCGCCCGGAAATCCGGTAATCCCTTCTCCCGGGCGGCGCCGGCCCGTGTGGCGCTTCGGTGAGGATTCCCCGTCGGCCTTCCGGCGGTCCGGGTCGCGAC
>NZ_JBXUOY010000201.1:0-9971 GCF_057196705.1 Streptomyces sp. ATLC9
AGCCGGAGCCGCTGCGCGAGCACCGCGCCGCCGGCAACCGCGCCCACGCCGCACGAGCCGCCGCGCTCCACCGGATCCTGGCCGACGCCGGCGTGGTCTGCCGGCCGCCGCACGCCGGACGCCACCTCTACCCCGACTTCGAGGCGCTGCGCCCGGCGCTGGCCGCCCGCGGTGTCGAGGACGCCCCCCGGCTGGAGGCGGAACTGGTGCGGCGGCTGGGCCCGTACGCCCTGGGCGGCCACCGCTTCGGCGACGATCCGCGCGCCCTGCGGGTGCGGCTGTCCACCGGCGTGCCGCCCACCGGCGCGCGGGCGTCGCTGGAGTCGGCCCTGCGGGAGCTGACGGCCGCAGGCCCGGCGTCGCCCCGCCCCGTGAAATCACCGGACGCAGATGGGAGCCCCGCATGACCGAACGGACGGACAGGCCCGCACAGGCCGTCCTCGACGCCCCCGCCGCAGGCTCCCCCCGGCGTCCTCCCGCCCTGCCCGAGCCCCGCCCGCTCGGTGAGCGGCGCACCTGGCCGGGCGGCTTCGCCGGCCGGCTCACCGAGCCCCTGCCCGGCCTGCGCTCCCTGTCCCGCATAGCCAGGGAGGGCAGCACGCGCCCCGACCCCGCGACGCTGCGCGAGATCCCCCTGCTGCCCCGCGAACCGGCGCCCCTGCCGCCGGTCGACGCCGACACGGCCGCCGTCACCTGGGCCGGGCACGCCAGCTGGGTGGTGCGCATCGGCGGCCTCACCGTCCTGACCGATCCCGTCTGGTCCCGCCGGATCCTGGGCACCCCGGCACGGGTCACCCCGGTCGGAGTCCCCTGGGAGGACCTGCCGCGCGTCGACGCGGTGGTGATCTCCCACAACCACTACGACCACCTCGACGCCCCCACCCTCAGGCGGCTGCCGCGCGACACCCCGCTGTTCGTCCCCGCCGGGCTCGGCGCCTGGTGCCGCCGGCGCCGCTTCACAACCGTCACCGAACTGGACTGGTGGGAGGCGGCCGAACTGCCCTCGCCGGGTGGCGGCCGCGTCCGCTTCGACTTCGTCCCCGCCCACCACTGGTCCCGGCGCACTCTCACCGACACCTGCCGCTCGCTGTGGGGCGGCTGGGTGCTCACCGACCGCCACGGGCAGCGGATCCACTTCGCCGGCGACACCGGGTACGGCCACTGGTTCGCCGAGATCGGCCGCCGCTACCCGGGCATCGACCTCGCCCTGCTGCCGATCGGCGCGTACGCGCCGCGCCGGATGCTCCGCCCGGTGCACACCGACCCGGAGGAGGCCGTACGGGCCTGCCTGGACCTCGGCGCCCGCCGTATGGCCCCCATGCACTGGGCCACCTTCCTGCTCTCGGCCGAGCCGCCTCTGGAGCCGCTGAGCCGGGTGCGGGCCGCCTGGACCGCGGCGGGACGTCCGCGCGGGGACCTGTGGGACATGCCGATCGGGGCCTCCAGGATCCTGGGGCAGCCGGACCGACGGCCGGACCCGCACCCTGATCCGGGTCCGGACCCCGGACCCCGGCCCCTCTAGCGCGGGACCCGCGCCGGGCGCAGCCGCCGCCACACCGAGGGCGCCGAGCCGACCAGCAGCGTCAGACCGACCGCCGCGGCCACGCCCTGCCACGGCTCGGGGAACAGCGAACCGCCCAGGATCCCGATCAGCTGGTAGGTGGCCGTCCACACCAGGCAGGCCGGTGCGGCACCGCGCACGAACCGCCGCACCGGCACCCGCGACAGCAGACAGGCCACCATCACCGGGATCCGCCCGGCGGGCACCAGCCGGGAGAGGACCAGCACCGTCACGCCGTGCTCGTCCAGCCTCCGCCGCGCGGCCTCCAGCCGGTCCGGCTCGGCCCGCTCGCGCATCCGCTCCAGCCAGCGCTCCCCGCTCCTGGAGTGACCGCCGCGCCGTCCGAGCCAGTACAGCAGCAGATCGCCCAGGAACGCCGCCAGCGACGCGACGGCGAACACCAGCAGCAGCGGAAGGGCCGGAGGGCCGCGGTGGAACGCCACCGCCGACGCCGCGCTGACCAGCGCCCCCGTCGGGACCACCGGCACCAGCGCGCCGAACGCCACCAGCAGGAACAGCGAGGGATAGCCCACCGCGCCGGGCGCGACCTGCCCCGGTATCTCCCGCACCGCGCCCAGCAGCGCCTCGATCACCCCGCCGCCTCCAGCCGTACGCTCTCGCCGTGCCCCAGCCGGCGCACCGCCGCGGCGGGGACCGAACGCGCCGCCAGCCGCACGAACTCGTCACCGGGGGAGTGGAACTCGTGCGGCCGGACCGCGTCCAGCCCGATCGGCCAGTACGTCCCGTAGTGCACCGGCACCGCCAGCGGCGCGCCCAGCCGGGACAGCGCCTCGGCGGCCCGGCGCGCGTTCATGTGCCCGTCGCCCAGCTTCGGCCCCCAGCCGCCGACGGGCAGCAGCGCCGCGTCCACCGGGCCGACCGCCTCCGCCATCGAGTCGAACAGCCCGGTGTCCCCCGCGAAGTACGTCCTGGACTCCCCCTCGACCACGTAGCCCAGGGCGGGCGCCCGATGAGGCCCGTAAGGCAGCCGCCGCCCGTCGTGCTCCGCGGGCACCGCGCGGACGGTCACGTCCCCGGCCCGCACCCGCTCGCCCACGTCGACCTCCTCGACCCGCAGCCGCCCCGACAGCCGCCGCAGCCCCGCCACCGAGGCGAGCGCGCCGCGCGGCACCACCACCCGGGTACCGGGCGCCAGGCGGGCCAGGGAGGGCAGATGCAGATGGTCGGCGTGCAGATGCGAGACCACCACCAGGTCCACCCGTGCCGCCGACTCCGGCGGCGGCTGTCCGCGCCGTCTGCGCAGATGGGCCAGCCGCCGGACGAACACCGGGTCGGTGAGCACCGTCACGCCGGAGTCGCGCACCGCCGTCGTGGCATGGCCCCACCAAGTGATCTCCGCAGGCACCGGACCCTCCTTCCACCCGCTCGCCCCTTCCCCGTACCGATCCTCTCATCACACCCCCGTGCCCCCGGGAGTCTTCGGAAGGAGACCGCCGCGCGCCCCCGGCCGCGGGAGGCGCTGTGGAAAAGTAGGACGTGCCGGACCGGGAGCGGCGGTCGCCGGCGCCGACGGCGGACACGCGACGAGGACACCGGCGTGCGGGAGGCATGGACCCCGCGGTGCGGAGAACGCGGACGGCGGGGCCCGGCGCGAAACCGGCCCGGGACTTTTGGAGGAGGGAGGGCGGACGGCGTGCGGATGGCGGCCTGGCGCAGGGCGGGCGGCGCGGTGCTGCGCGTCCTGGTGGTGTGGGCGGTGAGCACCGTCACCATGCTGGTGCTGGCCGGAGTGCTCCCCGACTTCCGGCTCCAGTCCGCCGACGGCGACAGTGCCACCAGCATCGGGACCACCGCCGCCCTCGGGGCCGGCGCCTTCGGCCTGCTCAGCGCCCTGGTGTGGCCCCTGCTGGTCAGAGCCCTGCTGCTGGTGCCCGCCCTGGTACTGGGCCTGCTGGTGTTCTTCCTCAACGGCTCGCTGCTGTGGCTGGCGCTCGCCCTCCTGCCCGACTACCGGGGCGAGACCGGCCCGCAGACCGCCGTGATCGTCGCCGCCGCGATGTCCGCCGCCTCCTCGGCGGCCAACACCTTCCTGGCGGTCCGCGACGACCGGGCCTACCGGCGGCGCCTGGCCCGGCTCGCCGACCGCCGCTGGCGCCGCTCCGGGAGCCGGCGGGTGCCCGCCACCCCCGGCACCGTCTTCCTCCAGCTCGACGGGATCGGCCACGAGGTACTGCGCGACGCGGTCACCGCCCCGGCCGGCGGCGAACCGCTGATGCCGGGCATCGCCGCCATGCTCCGCGACAGCCACCGCCTCGTCCCCTGGCACACCGACTGGTCCAGCCAGACCGGCGCCAGCCAGCTCGGCATCCTGCACGGCTCCAACGAGGACGTGCCCGCCTTCCGCTGGTACGAGAAGGAGACCGGCGAGGTGGTGATCAGCAACCGGCCCTCCAGCGCCGCCCGGCTCCAGCGCCGTGCCGCCGAGCACAGCGGCGAGCCCGGACTGCTCGCCCACGACGGCGCCAGCCGCGGCAACCTCTTCAGCGGCGGGGCCGCCCAGGCGGCCCTGGTGCTCTCCGTCTCCGCCCGGCGCGGCCGCCACAACCGGTCGCGCGCCGGGTACTTCGCGTACTTCTCCGACCCGGCCAACGCCACCCGCACGGCGGCCTCCTTCACCGCCGAGGTCGTCCGCGAGATCGTCCAGTCCACCCGTGCCAGGCTGCGCGGGGACAGCCCGCGGGTGCCGCGCGGCGGGCTCTACCCGTTCATCCGGGCCTTCGCCACCGTCGTCCAGCGGGACGTGGTGGTCGCCTCCGTCATCGGCGACGTCCTCAGCGGGCGCACCGCCGTCTACGCCGACCTCGTCGCCTACGACGAGGTGGCCCACCACTCCGGGCCGCGGGGCCGCGACACCCACCAGGTGCTGCGGCGCCTGGACCGGTCCGTCGGCCTGATCGCCAAGGTCGCCGCCCAGGCCCCCCGGCCCTACCGCCTGGTGCTCCTGTCCGACCACGGGCAGAGCCCCGGCGAGACCTTCGCCTCCCGCTACGGGCTGACCCTGGAGGACCTGGTCCGCGCCGGATGCGGACTGCCGGTCTCCCGGCGGGCCCGGCACACGGCCAGCGGCGCCGAGGCCCGCGCCGCCGCCCGCGCCGCCCTGCACCGGCCCGAGGACGGGCACGGCGCCGAACCCCACTGGCCCGCCCCCACCTCCGACCCCGTGGTGCTGGGCTCGGGCAACCTCGGGCTGGTCTCCTTCCCCGGCATCCCCGGCCGGGCCACCCGCGAGGAGATCGACCGCCGCCACCCCGCCCTGCTGCGCACCCTCGCCAACCATCCCGGCATCGGGTTCCTGCTGGTGGACACCGAGCGCCACGGGCCGGTGGTGCTCGGTCCCGGCGACAGCGAACACCGCCTGGACACCGGCGGGATCACCGGCGAGGACCCCCTGGAGCCCTACGGCCCCCGTGCCGCCGCACTCGTACGGCGCACCGCACGCTTCCCGCACGCCGCCGACATCATGGTCAACTCGGCCCTCGACCGGGCCACCGGCACCGTCCACGCGTTCGAGGAGCAGATCGGCTCCCACGGCGGCCTCGGCGGCGAGCAGAACCGCGCGTTCCTGCTCCACCCGCGCCTGCTGCCCCCGCCGGACAGGGACGGCGAACCGGTCGGCGCCGAGCGGATCCACCGCGTGCTGCGCGGCTGGCTGCGCGACGCGGAGGCCGCCCCCGCCGTCACCGCCCCCTTCATCCCGGCCCGGACCCCACTGCGCTGACCGGACCTCCGGACCACTCCGCCGGGTTCGTGAAAAGTGTGCCAAGCGCTCTCGACCGGGAAAGGCCCCGGAGGGGCCCGTCCCCGTGCCCGTGTCGACCACGAGGATCCCGTGCCGCGGCCCTAGGGTCGAAGGGTCGTCCACGGGAAGTGAGATTTCGTCCATGGCACCTAGACCGCTGACCTCGCAGGAGATCGACGCCGCGCTGGCGGAGCTGCCCGGCTGGGAGTTCACCGAGGACCGGCTGAGGAGGACGTACTCCTTCGCCGGGCACTTCCCGGCCGCGGCGATGGTGCTCCATGTCGCGCAGGTCCAGGAGGAGATGAACCACCACGCGGACCTGCTGCTGGGCTACGACGCGGTGGGGGTGTCGGTGAACACCCACAGCGTGGGCGGGAAGGTGACGGAGCTGGACGTACGCCTGGCCCGGCGGATCGAGGGGATCGCCCCGTCGCACGGCGCCCGCCCGTAGTCCGCGGGCGGGCACACGGCGGAAGCCGCCGCCCCGGGCCCGGTGACGGGCCTCCCGGGCCACGGCCTCCGGGGAACGGCCCCGCGGGTGCCCGCGACGGGACACCCCCGGCGCCGGCGGAGCCGGACGCCGGGGGCGCGGTGCGGGGGAGGGGAGCCGGCGTCCGGATCAGTCCATCTCGTCGGGGTCGGGGCCCAGCCGGGTGCCGTTGTCCAGGGTGGACATGCCCGTCATGTCGTCGTCGTCCAGGGCGAAGGAGAAGATGTCGATGTTCTCCTCGATACGGGAGGGGGTGACGGACTTGGGGATCACCACGTTCCCCGTCTGGAGGTGCCAGCGCAGCACCACCTGGGCGGGGGTGCGGCCGTGCTTGCGGGCGATCTCGGCGATCACCGGATCGTCCAGCAGGCCCTTGCCCTGGCCCAGCGGCGACCAGGCCTCGGTGGCGATGCCGTGCTCGGCGTGGAAGGCGCGGGACTCGGCCTGCGGGAGGTTGGGGTGCAGCTCGATCTGGTTGACGGCGGGGACGACCTCGGTCTCCTCCATCAGCCGCCGCAGCTGGGAGGGCTTGAAGTTGGACACGCCGATGGCCTTGGCGCGGCCGCCTGCGTGGATCTCCTCCAGCGCCTTCCACGTCTCGACGTACCTGTCCCGCCCCGGCGCGGGCCAGTGGATGAGGTAGAGGTCGACGTAGTCCAGGCCCAGCCGTTCCAGCGAGGCGTCGAAGGCGCGCAGCGCGGTGTCGTGGCCGTGGTCGCTGTTCCAGACCTTGGTGGTCACGAAGAGCTCTTCGCGCGGCAGCCCGGATTCGGCGATGGCCTTCCCGGTGCCCTTCTCGTTCTGGTAGATCGCGGCGGTGTCGATGCTGCGGTAGCCCGAGGCGAGTGCGTGCCCGACGGCGGCAGTGGCCTCCTCGTCCGGCACCTGCCACACGCCGAAGCCGAACTGCGGCATCCGGACGCCGTTGTTGAGGATGATGTTGGGAACGTTGCTCACGAGCGATCGGTCCTTGTCAGTAGGTTGGCGACACGTGTACCCGGGGGCCCAACGATCATGGCAGCGTTGTCATTCCCGGGGTGCCGAATCCGCCGAATCCCGTCGTACGGTTTCGCACCCGGTCCGCTCAGCCCTGGTAGAGCGCCTCGATCTCGACCGCGTACGCCCTCTCCACGGCCTTGCGTCTCAGCTTCATCGAGGGGGTGAGCAGCCCCTCCCTCTCGGTGAAGCGCGATCCCAGTATCCGGAAGGTGCGGATCGACTCGGCCTGGGAGACCTGGGTGTTGGCGGCCGTCACCGCCCGTCTGACCTCGGCCTCCAGGTCGGGGTCGCGCACCAGCCCGGCCGGACCCGGGTGCGGTTTGTTGCGCATGGTCAGCCAGTGGTGCACGGCCTCCTCGTCGAGGGTGACCAGCGCGGCGACGTAGGGCCGGTCGTTGCCGAGCACGACGCACTGCGCCACCAGCGGGTGCGCCCGCACCCGCTCCTCCAGCAGCGCCGGCGAGACGGTCTTGCCGCCGGAGGTCACCAGGACGTCCTTCTTCCGCCCGGTGATCGTCAGGTAGCCGTCCTCGTCCAGCGAGCCGAGGTCGCCGGTGGCCAGCCAGCCGTCGTGCAGCACCTCGCCGGTGGCGCGGGCGTCGTTCAGGTAGCCGGTGAAGACCTGGCCGCCGCGCAGCCACACCTCCCCGTCGGTGGCGATGTGCACCGTGGTGCCCGGGATGGGGACGCCGACGGTGCCGAACCGGGTCCGCTCGGGAGGGTTGGCGGTGGCCGCGGCGGTGGTCTCCGTCAGCCCGTACCCCTCGAAGACGCGGATGCCGGCGCCGTCGTAGAACAGTCCCAGGCGCCGCTCCATCGCCGAGCCGCCCGACACGGCGTACCGGCAGCGGCCGCCGAGGGCGGCGCGCAGCCGGGAGTAGACGGCCTTGTCGAAGAAGCCGTGCCGCATCCGCAGGGCCGCGCCCGGGCCGCGCCCGGCGCCGAAGGCCTTCTCCTCCGTCGCCTCGGCGTAGCGGACGGCCACGTCCACCGCCTTGTCGAACATCTCCAGCCTCCCCTCCGCCTCGGCCCTGCGGCGCGCGGCGTGGAAGATCCGCTCGAAGACGTAGGGCACGGCCAGCACGAAGGTGGGCCGGAAGGCCGCCAGGTCGGGCAGGAGGGCGGCGGCGGTCATGCCCGGCTGGTGGCCGAGCCTGACTCCGGCGCGCACCGCCCCGACCTCGATCATCCGCCCGAAGACGTGCGCGAGGGGGAGGAAGAGCAGGGTGGATGCCTGGTTCCCGTCCCCGGAGGGGAAGAGGGCCTCGTAGCGCCGGACGAGGTTGTCGCACTCGGCCATGAAGTTGCCGTGGGTCAGCACACAGCCCTTGGGGCGGCCGGTGGTGCCGGAGGTGTAGAGGACGGTGGCGGGGGTGTCCGGGGTCAGCGCGCGCCGGTGCCGGTGCACCACGTCGGTGTGGATGTGCGCCCCGGCGGCGGCCAGCGCTCCCTCGGCGCCGGCGTCGAGCTGCCACAGCCGCTTCAGGCGCGGCAGCCGGCCGATGACCGAGCCGACGGTCATCGCGTGGTCCTCGTGCTCCACGACGGCGGCCGTCACCTCCGCGTCGTGCAGCATCCAGCGGACCTGCTCGGCCGAGGAGGTGGGATAGACCGGCACCGGCTGGGCGCCGACGGACCACAGGGCGAAGTCGAACAGCGTCCACTCGTAGCGGGTGCGGGACATGACCGCCACCCGGTCGCCGAAGCGCACCCCCTCGGCGAGCAGCCCCTTGGCCAGCGCCAGCACCTGGTCGCGGAACTCCGCGGCGGTCACGTCCCGCCAGGCGCCCGAGGCGTCCTTGCGGGCCATCACCACCTGGCGCGGGTCGTCGTCGGCACGGTCGAAGACGGTGTCGGCCAGCCCTCCGGTCTGAGGCTCCGCCGCCAGGGCCGGGACGGTGAACTCGCGCACGTGCCGCTCCTCGTCGCGCTGTGGCATGGGGAACTCACAGCGGGGCGACCGTACCGGATCCGCGGGGTGCCCAGGAAGGGAGGTGATGCGGCCCGGCGGGGTAAATACGGTCACTTCGGGACGCCCGTGCCGGGTCGTCACCGTTCATCCCGGTACTCTCCACCGGATCTTCCGCGCCGTGCGCCCCCTTCGCGGGCCGGACGCGGCCGCCGGGGAGCCGGTTCCGCCGCCGTCAGACCCGCCGTGCGCCGAGGGCGACGCGGTGCTCGCCGGCGTAGACGTTCATCGACGCCCCCCGCAGGAAGCCGACCAGGGTCAGGCCCGTCTCGGCCGCCAGGTCGACGGCCAGGGAGGACGGCGCGGAGACGGCCGCCAGCACGGGTACACCGGCCATCACCGCCTTCTGCGCCAGCTCGAACGAGGCCCGCCCCGAGACCAGCAGCACCGCGCGCGACAGCGGCAGTTCCCCCCGGGTCAGGGCGCGTCCGACGAGCTTGTCGACGGCGTTGTGGCGGCCGACGTCCTCGCGCAGGTCCAGCAGTTCCCCCTCGGGGGAGAACAGGGCCGCCGCGTGCAGGCCGCCGGTGCGGTCGAACACCCGCTGGGCGGCGCGCAGCCGGTCGGGCAGCGCGGCCAGCACCTCCGGCTCCAGCGGTGGGAGATCCCCCGTGACGGGCCAGCGGGCGGTGGTGCGCACCGCGTCCAGGCTGGCCTTGCCGCACAGCCCGCACGAGGAGGTGGTGTAGACGTTGCGCTCCAGGGTGATGTCGGGGACGGGCACCCCGGGGGCCAGGCGCACGTCGACGACGTTGTAGCTGTTGCGGGTGGTGCCGTCGGCCTGCTCGGTGGCGCCGGCGCAGTAGACGATGTTCGCCAGCTCCTCCGGGCCGCCCAGTACGCCCTCGCTGACCAGGAAACCGGCGGCCAGGGCGAAGTCGTCGCCGGGCGTGCGCATGGTGACGGCCAGCGGCCTGCCGTTCAGGCGGATCTCCAGCGGCTCCTCGGCCACCAGGGTGTCCGGGCGCTCGCTCACCGCGCCGTCGCGCAGACGGACGACGCGGCGGCGTTCGGTGACTCGGCCCATGGAAGATCAGCCCTGCCTCGGTCGGCGCTTCACGGCCGCGGCGCCTGCCGCCGCGGCCGTCCCATTGTGCTGCTGCCCCGCTTTCGCCGTACGCTCACCCGCCGACCCGCCGACCCGCCGACCCGCCGACCCGCCGACCCGCCGCCCGCCGACCCGCCGCCCGGC
>NZ_JBXUOY010000202.1:0-9848 GCF_057196705.1 Streptomyces sp. ATLC9
GTGGTGGAGCCGGCCGGTAGGGCCGACCGCCCGGGACGAGGCGGTGTGGGCGAGTGCGGTCGCCAACAGTGCGGCGCGGCCGTGCCTTCGCGCGGGGGCGGCGCCCCACGGACTTCCCGGTCATGCGGCCAGGGGCGGTGGGGCGGCGGCCCCGGCCTCGCGGCAGTCGCGGCACAGGCCGGGGGCGGGGGAGCGGAAGGCGCGGTCGCAGCCGTCGCAGTTCTGGAGCGGGTCCGGGCGCGGTGGCCGTGGCGCGGCCGGGAGGTGCGGCGGCAGCAGCGCGGTGAGGCGATGGGCGAGCAGCCCGGCCGGGTGACGCAGCGGCTCGGCGGGCAGACCGGCGGTCAGGGTGCGGCGTACGGCGTCGGGTTCCGTCCCGCGTTCCAGCCAGGCCGCCACGGCGGGGGCCAGGCGTGTCACGTCCCGCTCGCGCACCGGGTGGCCGGTGGTGCGCGGCCGCGGCAGCGGCGGTGGCGGCGGTGCTCTGCGGCATCCGGCGGTGCTCCGCGGTGTCCCGCAGGGCTCGCTGGTGCCTGTCGCGGCGAGCCTGTGCCCGGGAATCGGCCGCCACACCGGTCCGGCCCCTCGGCTCACCCGTACGAGTGACGGGGTCCGGTTGGGTCGGGTGGGGTTCTCTCCCCGGTCCTTTGACGCTTCTTACGCCGTGCCCCGCCGGGTCTCCACCCACCGGAGCGTGCTTTCCCGCGAGCCGGTGGACGGGCCCCGCCGGGCACACCCGTGACCGGACCGAGGAGGACGGACTGTGAACCACGCGCGGTGGAGGACCCGCCGGACCAGGAGGCTCCTGGGTGAACTTTCCGGCTCATCGACGCACTCCGGGGAAGGCCGGAGACACGCCTGGCCGGCCTTCGCCGAGTGGTGCGGCCAACGCGTCGCCGAAGAAGACTTCACCTGGCGCCGGGACTCACGCGTCGTGCACTGAATCAAGATCGATTTCCGGCATTCCCTGTCCCGATCTTCGCCTGCCCCCCCTCGCTGTCCGCTGTGATCGTTCTGCGCGTTCGAGACCGTTCGATGTACGTCGCGTACCCCAGTCGAAGGTGAGTTGATGATGAGACTGAAGCGCGCGCTCAAGATCGCGACCGTGTCCGGAGCGCTGGTCGTAGCCGGTGCCGCTCCCGCGATGGCGACCATCTCGTACGTCGGCGGCGGCATCTGGGACTACGGGGCCGGTACCGCCAACGTGTGGTCGGACTACTACCACGAGGACAAGTGCCACGGCTCGACCTCGGTCGGCGAATACATCGACAGTGACGAGGCGGCCGCCGGCGGTTGGTCCGTCACGCAGGCGCCCGCCGCCCTCTGGGGCAACGAGACCTACTACAGAACCACCTGCTGACCAACCGGCAGCACGCGTAACATGCCCCCGAAGAGGCCCGCGCGACGCGGCTCTTCGGGGGCATGCGTACTTTCCTTCGCCCGGCCGGCCGACCCCCACAGTTTCGTAGGACACGCATGCTGCATCGTGGCGTCAAGTTCGCCCACGCCGTCACCCTGGCGTTCTCCGCCCTGTTCTCCTTCCTGTTTCTCAGGAGCTTCGAAGACCAGTGGACTCTGGGCTATGACGCGGTCGTCCAGATCACACAGTCGCGGGACACCAGTACCGGCCGCGCCGTCGGACAAGCGGTCGAAGCGTTCGCCCGCGACCACGGTGTCACCGTGGGCCGCCAGCAACTCGACCTGGAACACCCCGATCGCAGCCGCGATCTCTATCTGACTCCGACCGGTCCCCGCGCCGAGTGGATCGACAGCGGTTACCCCGCCTTCAGCCCCGGCCAGGCCACCACGACCCGGCCGTTCTCCGAGGTCTCCGACCGCGACCCGCGTGGCCGCCTCGGTGGGCAACCCCTGGTCGGCCAGGTGCGCGACGGTCAGGAGCCGCGCCAGTCGGGCTCCCCGGCGGGTGGGGACAGGAGTACGGCGAGCTCCCGGGCAGGGGCGGTGACGGGGCTCCCGGTTCGGGTGGTCTCTGGAGTCACGTCACCCAGCGTGTCCGCCCGCATCCGCCCAGGCCAGGGGCGGCGCCTGCTCAGGGAAACCCTGTTCGGCCCGTGTGCCGCTCTGTGCGGCCGGTGCGTGAGCGGCATTCGACCCAGGCGCCCGTCACGGGCGGAGAACCGGTTTTGCGTACCACCCGCCCCGGCGGCCCCGCGCGGCTAGCATTCGCGGCACGAACGGCACTGCCAGGGGGGCGGGATGACGTTGTCTCACGCTGCGCGGAACATATCGCGCGGACAGCAAGCACTCGGTCGGCGGATGATCCGGAGTCTTCCGGGACGGGAAAAGCGGACGGGGGGCCGTGCCGCGATCCGCGGGAGGTTCATCGCCTTCGGAGTCCTCGGAGCCTTTCTGCTCGGGGCCTGCTCGGACGGCGGTGCAGGGGCGGAGCCGAAGGAGACCGTCACCGTCACGGCGACGGCGATCGCCACCGTGACGGCGGAACCGGAGAGGATCTCCTCCCAGAAGGGCGAGGCCCTCGAAGCGGCCAGGGAGGCCGCCGAGGACGCCGGTTACAAGGTCACCGCCCACAACGCCAACAAGGGCGACGCCGAGCCTTCCGGGAAATGGAAGGTGTGTTTCGAGGAAGTCGGCTACAGCACCGTCGATTACGGAGCCGTCCGAGAGGGCGCCCTCTGTCCGGAGAAGGACGGCGACCCGCTCGCCTGGCCCCGGATCCCCGACGTCACCGGCAAGGTCTACGCCGAGGCCGTCAAGGCGCTGGCCAAGGTGGGTCTGGACGAGGACGACATCGCCGTCGAGTCGGCCTACAAGGACGTGTCCGTCTCCGCCGCCGGTGCGGAGGAGGACACGGAAGGCTACAAGGTCTGCTTCCAGTCGCCCTCGGCGGGCAAGGACGCCAAGCCGGACACCGAGGCGAAGCTGACCCTGGTCGAGGGCGGCTCCTGCCCGTCGGGCAAGGGCACCTACAAGGACCGGAAGAACGACCCCGACTACACCCCGCCGCCGCCTCCGGCCGCCAGTGGCTCCACCGGCGGTTCCGGCTCCTCGGGCGGCTCGGGTGGTTCCGGCGGTGCCGCCCAGTGGAACGGCCAGTGCGAACTGACCTCCCCGGCGGGCAACTGCTACCAGGCAGGCCAGTTCTGCGCCAACAAGCACCTCGGTATGCGGACGCACAACTCCGCCGGCCGGATCATCCACTGCAAGCAGCGCGCCGACGGGCAGCGCTGGAACTACTCGTAAGGACGTGCCCCGGTAGGGGACGGGGACGCCGACCGACGGGGCCCCTGTCCGAAGCACTGGTGGACGCGACCACCGGCGCGACGGGCAGGGGTCTCGTCGAAGCGGATGCGCCGTATCGCCGACCGAGAGCTCGACGTCTCACCGCCTACCGTGCACGAGCCCGTTTGGCGGACAGTGTGCGGTACGGTCACGCGAAGGTCTCCAGCCGGAGGATGTCGAAAGTGGCAGGCGTGGGAGAACGTCGGAACGGCAGGCATGGAAGCCTGCGGAAGGCTTGCGCCGCGATTCTGCTGACGGTGGGCATCGGGGCAGCCGTCGCGGGCGCCGCGACGGCCTGCACCGCGCACCGTGATCCCAGCGACCGCATCGTCGAGCACCGGGTGCCCGAGGGGGAGAGAGAGCGGGCCCGGGAGTACTGGACCGAGGAACGCATCCGGAACGCCGATCCCGCTGGACCACTCGGTATCGAGCCCGACTGACAGGACCGAGCGAAGACGCTTGGCGTACCGGTCCGGATCACCGGGGAGGTCCACCATGAACTCGGAGAGGACGGGGGGAGCCGATTCGGCGGCAGGGCGGCGTCGAAGACGCTCCGCCTCCGCTACCACCGCACCGGGGACCGCGCCCACCTGGTCAACGCCCACCGCGCGGCGGCGGCCGGCCTGGCCGACGGCTTCGGCTGGAGCCACACCCTGTGCCACGGCGACCTGGGGCTCGTCGAGCTGCTCACCCGTCTGCGGGCCCTGCCCGCGCCCGAACGCCGGGACCCGCGTTGGAGGGCGGCGTCCGGGGCGGCCGGACGGGGGGCGGGGACCGGAGGACCCGGCGGCGGTTCCCCGCGGGCGGGTGGGCAGGATTCGGCGGCACTCCGTCGGGGTAACGTGATGGGTCCGATTGGCATCGACGATGCCCCGTGTGGCAGACTGTCCGGGTTGCTCGGTTGAGTGCCGATGCTGCGCGCCTCCCGCCGGGAGGACCGGAAGCGAGTCCCAATGTATTCGTCGCCCCTCGTCAGGGGCGGAAGTACGGGAATCTTCCGGGAAGCGTGGGCGGGGTACCGACCAGGCGCCCGGCGGGTTTCCTCCCCCGGTTCCGCGGTCTCGCGCACCGCGTCCCCAAGCAGGGAAATTCCAAGGATTTCCATGGTGGCGGGGATGCGACACGCCCGACCGCGTGGGTCGGAGGAGAGCGTGGTCCCGCCGGGTCCCGGAGCGTGACGAGAGACAGGACTACGAAGTAGCCATGGCGGGACAGAAGATCCGCATCCGGCTCAAGGCCTACGACCACGAGGTCATCGACACCTCGGCGAAGAAGATCGTCGAGACGGTGACCCGTACTGGTGCGTCGGTCGCGGGCCCGGTGCCGCTGCCCACAGAGAAGAACGTGTACTGCGTCATCAAGTCGCCGCACAAGTACAAGGACTCGCGCGAGCACTTCGAGATGCGCACCCACAAGCGCCTGATCGACATCCTCGACCCGACGCCCAAGACCGTTGACTCGCTGATGCGCCTGGACCTGCCGGCCGGCGTCGACATCGAGATCAAGCTCTGAGAGGCGCGGTAGAGATGACCACCAAGCAGATCAAGGGTGTCCTGGGCGAGAAGCTCGGCATGACCCAGGTCTGGGACGAGAACAACCGTGTCGTCCCGGTCACCGTTGTCAAGGCCGGCCCCTGCATCGTCACCCAGGTGCGCACCGCGGACAAGGACGGCTACGAGGCCGTCCAGATCGCCTTCGGCGAGATCGACCCGCGCAAGGTGAACAAGCCCCTCAAGGGCCACTTCGCCAAGGCTGACGTCACCCCGCGCCGCCACCTCGTGGAGCTGCGTACCGCCGACGCCGGCGAGTACACGCTCGGCCAGGAGGTCACCGCCGAGGTGTTCGAGTCCGGTGTGAAGGTCGACGTCACCGGCAAGAGCAAGGGCAAGGGCACCGCCGGTGTCATGAAGCGCCACGGCTTCGCCGGCCTCGGCGCCGGCCACGGCACGCAGCGCAAGCACCGCTCCCCCGGCTCCATCGGTGGCTGCGCCACCCCGGGCCGCGTGTTCAAGGGCCTGCGCATGGCCGGCCGCATGGGCAACGAGCGGGTCACCACCCAGAACCTGACCGTCCACGCCGTTGACGCGGAGAAGGGCCTGCTGCTCATCAAGGGCGCGGTTCCTGGTCCGAACGGCGGCCTCGTCCTGGTCCGTACCGCGGCCAAGGGGGCCTGAGGTTAAACCATGAGCACTCCCAGTACCGTTGACATCCTTTCGCCGGCGGGCGACAAGGCCGGGACCGTCGAGCTCCCCGCGGAGATCTTCGACGCGCAGGTCAGCGTTCCGCTGATCCACCAGGTCGTCGTCGCACAGCTGGCCGCTGCCCGCCAGGGCACGCACAAGACCAAGACCCGCGGCGAGGTCCGGGGCGGCGGCAAGAAGCCGTACCGCCAGAAGGGCACCGGCCGCGCCCGCCAGGGTTCGACCCGCGCCCCGCAGTTCGCCGGCGGTGGCGTCGTGCACGGCCCCGTGCCGCGCGACTACTCGCAGCGGACCCCGAAGAAGATGAAGGCCGCCGCCCTGCGCGGTGCCCTCTCCGACCGGGCGCGCCACGGCCGCGTCCACGTCGTGAGCGGCGTGGTCGAGGGCGAGATCTCCACCAAGGCCGCCAAGACCCTGTTCGGGAGGATCAGCGAGCGCAAGAACGTGCTCCTGGTCGCCGAGCGGAGCGACGAGGCCGCGTGGCTGTCCGCCCGCAACCTGCCCCAGGTCCACATCCTGGAGCCGGGCCAGCTGAACACCTACGACGTGCTCGTCTCCGACGACGTGGTCTTCACCAAGGCCGCCCTCGACAGCTTCGTGGCCGGCCGCAAGGCCGCCCAGCACGAAGGGAGCGAGGCCTGATGGCCGAGACCACCGTCACCAGCAAGACCTTCTCCGACCCCCGCGACATCCTCGTGAAGCCGGTGGTCTCCGAGAAGAGCTACGCGCTGCTGGACGAGAACAAGTACACGTTCGTCGTCGACCCGCGTGCCAACAAGACCCAGATCAAGCAGGCCGTCGAGGCGGTCTTCTCGGTCAAGGTCACCGGGGTCAACACGATCAACCGCCAGGGCAAGCGCAAGCGCACCCGCACCGGTTACGGCAAGCGCGCCGACACCAAGCGCGCCATCGTGACCCTCGCCGAGGGCGACCGTATCGACATCTTCGGCGGTCCGGTCTCCTAACGGAGGTCGTACCGTCCGATATCGGACGAGGACTGAGAAATGGGTATCCGCAAGTACAAGCCGACGACCCCGGGCCGTCGTGGCTCCAGCGTCGCCGACTTCGTCGAGATCACGCGGTCCACGCCGGAGAAGTCGCTGGTCCGCCCCCTGCACAGCAAGGGCGGCCGTAACAACACCGGTCGTGTGACCGTCCGCCACCAGGGTGGTGGCCACAAGCGCGCCTACCGCGTGATCGACTTCCGTCGTCACGACAAGGACGGCGTGCCGGCCAAGGTCGCGCACATCGAGTACGACCCCAACCGCACCGCGCGCATCGCGCTGCTGCACTACGTCGACGGCGAGAAGCGCTACATCCTCGCGCCGGCCGGCATGAAGCAGGGCGACCGCGTCGAGAACGGCCCCGGCGCCGACATCAAGCCGGGCAACAACCTCGCGCTGCGCAACATCCCGGTCGGTACGACCATCCACGCCATCGAGCTGCGGCCCGGCGGCGGCGCGAAGTTCGCCCGTTCCGCGGGCGCCTCCGTGCAGCTGCTGGCGAAGGAGGGCCGCATGGCCCACCTTCGCATGCCGTCCGGTGAGATCCGTCTGGTCGACGTCCGCTGCCGCGCCACCGTCGGCGAGGTCGGCAACGCCGAGCAGTCGAACATCAACTGGGGCAAGGCCGGCCGTATGCGCTGGAAGGGTGTCCGCCCGACCGTCCGCGGTGTGGTCATGAACCCGGTCGACCACCCGCACGGTGGTGGTGAGGGCAAGACCTCCGGTGGTCGTCACCCGGTCTCCCCGTGGGGCAAGAAGGAAGGACGTACTCGCTCGCCGAAGAAGGCCAGCAACAAGTACATCGTCCGCCGCCGCAAGACGAACAAGAAGCGCTAGGAGGCGGGTTTTCGATGCCGCGCAGTCTCAAGAAGGGGCCTTTCGTCGACGACCACCTGATGAAGAAGGTGGACGTACAGAACGACGCAGGCACCAAGAACGTCATCAAGACCTGGTCCCGCCGCTCGATGATCGTCCCGGCCATGCTGGGCCACACGATCGCGGTGCACGACGGCCGCAAGCACGTCCCGGTGTTCGTCACCGAGTCGATGGTCGGCCACAAGCTCGGCGAGTTCGCGCCGACCCGCACCTTCCGCGGCCACGAGAAGGACGACCGCAAGTCGCGTCGTCGCTGATGTGCGGAAGTAGCGAAGACCTATGACTGACACCGAAGGGACAACCATGGAAGCCAGGGCCCAGGCGCGGTACATCCGCGTCACGCCCATGAAGGCCCGCCGCGTGGTGGACCTCATCCGTGGCATGGACGCCACGGAGGCTCAGGCGGTCCTGCGTTTCGCCCCGCAGGCCGCGAGCGTGCCCGTCGGCAAGGTGCTCGACAGCGCCATCGCCAACGCCGCGCACAACTACGACCACACGGACGTCGACAGCCTCTTCATCTCCGAGGCCTACGTCGACGAGGGCCCGACCCTGAAGCGGTTCCGGCCGCGCGCCCAGGGCCGCGCCTACCGGATCCGTAAGCGGACCAGCCACATCACGGTGGTCGTCAGCAGCAAGGAAGGAACCCGGTAATGGGGCAGAAGGTCAACCCGCACGGGTTCCGGCTCGGCATCACCACGGACTTCAAGTCCCGCTGGTACGCCGACAAGCTGTACAAGGACTACATCAAGGAAGACGTCGAGATCCGCCGCCTGCTCACGCAGGGCATGGAGCGGGCCGGCATCTCCAAGGTGGAGATCGAGCGCACCCGTGACCGTGTCCGCGTCGACGTTCACACCGCCCGTCCGGGCATCGTGATCGGCCGCCGCGGCGCCGAGGCGGAGCGCATCCGCGGCCGGCTGGAGAAGCTGACCGGCAAGCAGATCCAGTTCAACATCCTCGAGGTGAAGAACCCGGAGACGGACGCTCAGCTGGTGGCCCAGGCCGTCGCCGAGCAGCTGTCCTCCCGCGTCTCCTTCCGCCGTGCGATGCGCAAGTCGATGCAGAGCACGATGAAGGCCGGCGCCAAGGGCATCAAGATCCAGTGCGGTGGCCGCCTCGGCGGCGCCGAGATGTCCCGCTCCGAGTTCTACCGCGAGGGCCGGGTCCCCCTGCACACCCTGCGCGCCAACGTCGACTACGGCTTCTTCGAGGCCAAGACGACCTTCGGCCGGATCGGTGTGAAGGTCTGGATCTACAAGGGCGACGTCAAGAACATCGCCGAGGTCCGCGCCGAGAACGCCGCCGCCCGCGCCGGCAACCGTCCGTCGCGTGGTGGCAGCGACCGCCCGCGCCGCGGTGGCGAGCGCGGCGGCCGCGGCCGCAAGCCGCAGCAGGAGCGGACCGAGGCGCCCAAGGCCGCCGAGGGCACCGCTGCCGCTCCGGCCGCCGAGAGCACCGGCTCTGCCGGGAAGGAGGCCTGACCGTCATGCTGATCCCCCGCAGGGTCAAGCACCGCAAGCAGCACCACCCGAAGCGCAAGGGCATGGCCAAGGGCGGCACCGAGGTTGCTTTCGGCGAGTACGGCATCCAGGCCGTGACCGCTGCCTACGTGACGAACCGGCAGATCGAGGCAGCTCGTATCTCCATGACCCGTCACATCAAGCGTGGCGGCAAGGTGTGGATCAACATCTACCCGGACCGTCCGCTGACCAAGAAGCCCGCCGAGACCCGCATGGGTTCCGGTAAGGGTTCGCCGGAGTGGTGGGTCGCGAACGTCAAGCCCGGCCGGGTGATGTTCGAGCTGTCCTACCCGAACGAGAAGATTGCTCGTGAGGCGCTCACCCGCGCTGCTCACAAGCTTCCGATGAAGTGCCGGATCGTGCGGCGCGAGGCAGGTGAGTCGTGATGGCGGCCGGTACCAAGGCGAGCGAGCTGCGCGAGCTCAGCGACGACGAGCTCGTCGTGAAGCTGCGCGAGGCCAAGGAGGAGCTGTTCAAGCTCCGTTTCCAGGCGGCGACCGGACAGCTGGAGAACAACGGCCGGCTGAAGGCCGTCCGCAAGGACATCGCCCGGATCTACACCCTGATGCGTGAGCGCGAGCTCGGCATCGAGACGGTGGAGAGCGCCTGATGAGCGAGACGAATGTGACTGAGACTGCAGAGCAGAACCGCGGCTTCCGCAAGACCCGTGAGGGTCTGGTCGTCAGCGACAAGATGGACAAGACCGTTGTCGTCGCCGTCGAGGACCGCGTCAAGCACGCCCTGTACGGCAAGGTCATCCGCCGTACGAACAAGCTCAAGGCGCACGACGAGCAGAACGCCGCGGGTGTCGGCGACCGCGTCCTCCTGATGGAGACCCGGCCGCTGTCCGCGACGAAGCGCTGGCGCGTCGTCGAGATCCTCGAGAAGGCCAAGTAATTCCCGAGATCCCTTCTCGGGACGAGTTCCGCCAGGCTCGGCGGGTGCGCGGGGTGCGGGGCCCCCCCCGGCACCCCGCGCCCCTCAGG
>NZ_JBXUOY010000203.1:0-9763 GCF_057196705.1 Streptomyces sp. ATLC9
CGGCGCCCACCCGACGCGACAGCCGGGCCGTCGGCCTGCCCAGCCTCAGCCCACGGCACGAAAACGGTCCACCGACTCCGTCGGCGGACCGTCACGAAACTTCGAGGCTAGGGACTGGAACACGCTCCGCCGACTCCAGCCCCTGTGGGAGCACCTCACCGAAGCGGCTCCACACGTGGTGCTCTCCGCCTCCATCCCTCGATGGCGCGTCCCCTTCCGGCTCGAGCGCTGCGTCATCGAGATCGAGGACGCCTGCCTCGCGCTGCGTGAGTACGTGTCGGCGGACCTCCACGAGCGTGCTCGGTCCTTCGCCCAACAGAAGTCGGTCGATGAGGATGAGGCTGACGCCGTGGCGGAAGCCTGCTGGCTGCGTGCGGCCGCCCACTTCTCCCGGGACGGCCACCGGCTGGAGGGCACCAAGCACCCGCCCCTCGGCGTCACCGGACGGGACAGAACGAGCGAGCTGGTATGGCTCCGCGCGGTATCCCACGCCTACACCTCTTCCCCCGTCGTAGCGGAATTCTCCAGCCAGGAAAAGGCCACCGCGTCCCTCTCCGCTGGTGTTCCGGAAAGGGTCTGCTCCCGTGGCAACTGACATCCGTCCCGCAGAGTCCAAGCTGGCGCGCCGTATCACCGACTGGCTCGAGCCGAAGAACTGGATCATCGCCGTCACACTTCTGGTCGGCTGGCACACGGCGCAATGGAGTGGCATGGCCTGGGGAGCGGTCGGTGCGCTTTTCGCCGCCGTCATCCCCATCACCTTCATCAAGCGCGGCGTCCGGAAGGGCCACTGGGGCGATCGCCACGTCGGAGCCAAGCCCGCGCGGCTGTTCGTCATGGCCGTCATCCTGCTCTCGGTGGCCACCGGAATCGTCCTCATGGTCGCTGCCGGGGCACCGCACACGATGACCGCCCTCATCGTGTCGATGCTCGCCACTCTGGCGATCCTCACGGTGATCACGTTCGTCTGGAAGATCTCCGTCCACCAGGCCGTCTCCGCGGGTGCCTGCGCGATGCTCGTCCAGATCTACGGCGCGTGGATGGCCGCCGGCTTCCTCCTGGTGGTCGTCGTCGGCTGGTCCCGGATCGAGCTGCGCGACCACACACGCAGCCAGGTCGTCGCCGGCACCGTCCTCGGCACCGTCGTGGCCGCGGCCGTGTTCCAGCTGGCCCGCTGATCAGTTTGGGGCGGTACCGGACCTGTCCGGCGTACGCGGGGACGCCGCCGGCGATCCGGAGCGCTGCTGGAGTTCCCACAGAGACCGGAACAAACCCGGCTCCCGGGTGAGTTGGGCGTACGTTCCTTCCTGCACCAGGCGTCCTTGGTCGAGGACGACGATCCGGTCGGCCACGGCGACGTTGGCGAGCCGGTGTGTGATCAGCAGGATGGCCCGGTCCTTGGCCAGTTCCCGGAGGCCGGTGAAGACGTGGTGCTCGGCTCGCGCGTCGAGGGCGGCCGTGGGTTCGTCCATCACGAGCAGGGCCGCGTTACGGTGGAACGCCCTGGTGAGCACGACGCGCTGCCACTGCCCGCCGGACAGCTGCTGGCCACCGAACCACTCGGACGTGAGCAGGGTGTCGAGGCCGGACCGCAGGCCGGGTAGCAGGTCCGCGGCTCCGGACGCCTCGCAGGCGGCCAGGACGGCGGCGTCGCTGGTGTCGCCTTGCCCGAAGGTGATGTTGTCCCGGAGGGTCAGCGGCAGGTACGTGTACCTCTGGGGTGCCAGGGCCACGTGCTTCCATGCCTCCCAGGGCTCCATCCGGGCCGTACTGGTGTGGTCCCACGCCACCTCGCCGGCCGTGGGCAGTAGCAGGCCGCAGATCAGGCGGGACAGCGTGGACTTCCCCGATCCGTTCTCCCCGACCAGCGCCACGATCTCTCCGCGGCGCACCTGCAGCGACACCCCGCTCAGGCTGTCCCGATCGGCACCGTCGTACCGGTAGGTGACGTCGCGGACCTCGAACCGTTCCGGCGCCGCGGACAGCGCCTGGGTACCGCGCGAGCAGCCCATGGCCTGCCCATGGGCGTTGTCGAGGAAGTTCTGCCAGTCCTGCACGTACCAGCCGGTGCGTACGAGCCGGGCGCCGCCGTTGATGATCCCGCGGACGGATCCGGTCGCGGTCTGGAGGGCGAAGACCGCGCCGCCTCCGGCCGCCAGGTCCATACGGCCCGAGGCCAGGAGCCACAGCAGCGCGACCCATACAGCGGCAGAGGCCACACCGCCGGCAGCCGCGCCCGCCAGGCCCATCCACGCGCCGGTGTCGGCGGCCTTGCGTTCGGCGGCGTTGACCGAGGCGGCGAGCCGCCGGTACCGGGCGATGAGGAACGGGCCGGCCAGACAAGCCCGCATCTCCTCGCTGGACTCCATGTAGGCCATGTGCCACCGCAGCTTGTGCAGCATCCGGCGCCGGCCCGAGGTTTCCAGCCCCGCCAGATACACCACGCGCGCGGCCCGTACATACGCGGCGGCCTGCGGCAGGCACGCCAGGAGCAGCAGGGGAAGAAGGAGGGGGTGGATCACGGCGAGGACGGTGGCTCCGGCCATCAGGGTCGCGGTGGCGGCCAGCACGTCTTGGGCCTCCTCCACGAGGTCCGGGGTGACCTGGGCGCCGCGGTCTGCGATGTCGTAGAAGTCGTTGTAGCCGGGCTTGTTGTTCGCCGCGAGTTCGGCGCCGAGCGCCGCCTCGATCATGGTGAGTTCCGCGGCCCGGGCCAGCACCGGCCGCAGCCGTCCGGTCAGCCACGTCACGGTGATCCCCAGCAGGGCCCGCAGACCGGTCGCCGTGGCGATGACGGCCAGCTGCGGGGCCGCCTCCCACAACCGGTCGGTGATGTCGCCGGAGGAGATCAGCGCGGTCAGGGTCCCGGTAACTGCGAGCAGGCCCATGGCCGCGAGCACGCCGGTGCCGACCTGGCAGGCGAGCAGCCCGGCCGTCGCGGCCCGGTCCACCCGCCAGGCCATCTTCAAGGACCGCAGCACCAGGGCCGGCAGTCGCCGGGCCATCGTGACGGTCGTCATTTGCGCACCGGCCTGGAGCCTGGACGCGTCCCGGTAGAGGAACTCCTCCTCCTGCGCCGTGCTCGCGCTCTCCGGAGGACTCGCCTCCGATACGCCCGTGCCCGGCTGCGCGGATGTGCTGTCTGAGGTCAAGCTGGTCCTCCTGAAGGTCGGTCACGGCTGATCCGTGAGGCTCAACGACTCAGCCGCGATATCGAACGCGCGTCGTTTCGGTCGGATGCGGATTCCCGGAACGGAGCTGGTGGCGAAGTGTGAAGGGTGCATCGACCTGCTCCCCGCAACGGGACTACGGGGAGAAGCCGTTGGCCGAAACGCCGATGCTCCGCCGCCGTCTCACAGAAGGTCGCGAAGCTGGGCGTCGGCCTTCTCCACGGCTTCGTCGAGGACCTGCATATGTGCCGGGGGGAGGTCGCCCGCTCCCAGTCCCGCGGCGGTGAGTACGGTGTCGAGCTTCTGCCTCTGCTCGCGGGTCAGGCGGAGGTCTTCCGTCTCGTGCTCCAGGACGTCCCGGGCGGCGCGGGCGTCGAGAGCGGCCACGTCGGCGACGGCACGGTGCAGGTGGGCCGCATGGGGCATGGTTCGGTCGTGGATCAGGGCGAGCGCGGTGAGTCCGACCCGAGCTTGGAAGGCCGCAGTCGCGGGATCGGGTTGGGCCGTCACCGTGAGGGACTCCTGGAGAGCGGACTCCAGCTCTGCCTGCGGTGCGGGGGTGTCCTCGGGTCGGCAGTGGACGCGCAGGAGGGCCGCGACGGCGTTCTCCCACGGTTCCGTGGGAACGGTGGAGTCGATCATGGACCGTGCCTGCTCGGCGAGGCCGCGCTCCATCAGCGACATGATCATGATCTGTCGGCCGTCAAGGAGGCGGTTGCCGACGCCTCGGTGTGCGGTCATGGCTTCGGCGGCCTCGGTCCAGCGGCCGATGCGGGCCAGGGCTCGGGCGCCGTCCACGAGCAGGGTGCCCCACAGCTCCTGGCAGATCTTGCGATGGTCCGCGTCCGTGCTGATCAGGGCCGCCAGGTCGATGATGGTGCCGTGGATCTCGGCGGTCCCGCGCTTCTGGGCGGCGCGGTAGAGACGGGTGAGTACGTCGTAGGCGGCGTGGCCGTCGCCGTCGCGGGTCAGCAGCCGGGAGACGTTGATCAGGGGCATGAGCGACATGACGGCGATGTCGCCGGTCAGGCGCCCTGCTTCGGCGAAGATCCGGTGTTGCCTCCAGCACAGGTCGGTCGCCAGGCCGGGCATCCCGGCGTCGGAGGCGATCAGCGCGGCGTAGTTGAGGACCCCGCAGGCGCGGGCCACCAGGTCGTGGTGGCTCGCGCCCGCGGGCGCGACGGTCAGCCCGGTGAGGTGGGTGATGCGCTCGTCCAGCGGGAGCGCGGGCGCCTTGGGGCGCTTGACCAGGGGAATGCGGCCGGCTATCGCGGGGATCATCGGCTCAGCCCTTGCGCGGCCAGTCGACGACGAGTCGGCTGTACGCCTTGTCGATGATGAAGCGAGAGTCGGCGGCCGTCAGCTGGTCGCGGGCGTCGCCGACGGCCATGCGGAAGCCGGGCTCCGGTGCGGTGTTGCCCCAACCCTCGTCCCAGGTGCGGATCTCGGTGACGAACCGGTCGGCGAGATCGGCGCCGCGGGAGCCGTGGCCGATGACGCCGATCTCCCAGAAGCGGCTGGCGTCGTCCGCGCCTTCGCGGATGGTCAGATAGGCGAGGGAGTCGCCGTCGAGGGCGGCCATGGAGCCCCAGCCGAAGTGCGGGCTGAAGCCGGGGCGGGACCCGGGCATGCGGGACAGGCCGCCTGGCAGCGCGCAGGCCAGGTACAGGTACATCCACTCGAAAGGGTCGCCCTGGCGGAGTTTGACGCCGGTGAAGATCTTGGTCTGCGGTGTATCCAGGACGGTGCGGAGCGCGTCGCGGTCCACTTCCTGCTCGCTGAAGGTCTCCAGTCGGACGTTGCCTTCGCCGGCCATGGGCACGAGCGTGTAGACGTCGTCGCAAACACCCTTGCGCAGGGGGATGAAGGTGCACATCTCGCAGGAGACGGTCTTCCAGGTACCCCCGTCGCGCTCGAAGGCGAAGCTGCGGCTGATGCTGCCGCGGATCCGCATGGGCAGGACCAGACGCCCGCCAGGGGCCAGTTGGTCGAGGAGCTTGGTGGGGATGTCGCCCGCACCGACGGTGAACTGGATGCGGTCGTAAGGGGCGTGCTCGGGAAGGCCCGCGGCTCCGTCGGCCAGTACGGCGGTGACGTTGGTGGCTCCGGCCTGGGCGAGGTTCCTGCTCGCGCCGTCGACGAGATCCTGGTCGACGTCCAGGGTCCATACTTGCCCGTCGGGGCCGACGAGCTTGCCCAGGAGGGCCGCGTTGTAGCCGGTCGCGGCGCCGGCCTCCAGGACGTTGTGGCCGGGCTGGGCACCGAGCTGTTCGAGCTGGGTTGCGACGATGGAGGGCGCGGAGATGCAGGAGATCATCTCGCCGTGCTCGTTGTGCTTGATGGGCACCGCATCCTCCTTGTACGCCGACTCGAGGTCGACGCCGGGGAGGAAGTCGTGGCGGTCGGTGGCGCGGAAGGCGTCGATGATGGCCGGGGTGCGCAGGTGGCCGCCCTCCTGGAGGCGGTTGGCCAGGGATTCGCGCAGCTCGGCGGGGTCGGTGACGGGTGTCACGGTGGTCTCCGTTCGAGGGAGGTCAGGGTCCGGCGAAGCGGACCGACGGGTGGACACAGGGGTGCCAGCTGTTGTGGAGAAGGCGACTTGGCGGCCCAGCCACGCGGTGGCGGCCTGCTCGGCGACAGGCACTCCGGCGCGGTTGAACGCGAAGATCGCGTGATGGGCGAGGACGGCGCGCAGGCCGCGTATCAGCCGTCCGTCGGCGGCGAGGCGGCGCAGACGCCGGCCGGCGTCTGCGAAAGCGGCGACGCGGTCGGTCCAGCCTGGCTCGGCGTCCGGGCGCAGGACGGCGTCGGCGTTGACCAGGCGGCGCATGGCGGCCACGGCACGGTCGAGTGCGGGGCCGGAGGGCGGAGTGACGGAGGGGCGGAGAGCGGCGAACCGGGACCAGACGTCTCCGGCTTCGAAGGGGTCCAGGCCGGCTTCGCGGATCATGACGGACAGCAGCATCACGCACCGCTCGCGAGTGCCGGAACCGCCGGTTTCGGGCAGGGCGCTGCGGCTGTCGACGCAGAACACGTCGTGGGCGACGTCCATGCCCTCGGGGCCGCCGAAGGCTTCGGTCTCCGGTTCGTAGATACCGCCGACCCACCCGGCGATCAGCCGCTCGGCGGCGAGGCGGTCCAGCAGGGCCGCACAGGGACGTTCGGTGCGCAGGCGTAGCCCGGAGTCCTTGCGCAGGAAGTGGAAGCGCTGGCCGTGCAGCGCTTCCGCCAGGGCCTGGGCGGCCTCGGGGCTCACCGCGCCGCCGGGGCAGGCCACGCCGGCGTGCCACCATGCACTGTCGCGGGTGATCGGAAAATTCTCGTCTTCGAATTCCATGCGCTTGGACGCTCCTTGTCGGCGGGGACGGTGCGGGTCAGGTGATCAGCAGCACGCTGGTCCAGTTGGTGGCGTTCGTGCCGTCGAGGGCGAGCTGCGCGCCGCTGCGGCCCTCCATGAAGCCGGGCTTGGGCAGCCGGTTCAGGCCGGCGGCCAGGCGCTGGTTGAGGTCGCCGACCAGAGGCGCGAAGCGCTCGGGGATCGGGCTGTCGGCCGCGACGGCGCGGGCGAGGACCGCCAGGCCGGCCCAGCCGTGGCACAGAGTGGCGTCGGTGATCCGGGCGAGGTGGCCGGGATCGGTGAGCGTGCGTACGACGGTGTCTTCCGCGGTCTGACGCCGGACCGGATCACCCAGGGCGAGCGCGGCGAGCTGTTGGGCACGGGCGATGCCGGGTCGGCCGTAGCACCAGGACGGGCGGGCGGGCCCGGGCTCGGGTGGATCGGTGGCATCGATGTGGGCGCGGGTGGTCCAGTAGTGGCCGCCGTACCGGTCCAGCCAGCGGGCGAAGACCTCGATCGCTTCGCGCTGGCCCGGCACGAGAACGCCGTGTCGGGCAGCGAGGGAGAGCACCGCCAGAGGGCCGGCGATGCCGTGCGCCACACCGTTGTTGCCGTGCCCGCCGGCCATCTCCTCGCCGTCGGGTCCGACCGCGGCCCACCACCCGGGCAGCACCCTTCCCTCGTAGCAGAGCGGCCGCGAGAGAGAGACGAGGTAGGCCAGTACGTCCGACAGCCGGGGCGAGGACGTACCGCGGGTCAGGAGCAATGCGCCCAGTCCGGCCAGGCCCCGGATGTGGTCCCACTCCGCGGGGCCCGGCGGGGCCCCGGACGCCTGCCGTCGCCATGCGGCGGCCAGCCGCGCCTCCACGACGCGGTCGACGGCCTCCCGGACGTCGGAACCGGCACGTCCGGCCCGGGCGAGCACGAACTCCAGCGCGGGGGCTCCGTTGAACAGACTGGCGTTGCCGCCGGTGCTCACCCCGTTGGCGACAGCATCCGCGAGATGGCGGCGCGCGGCGGCCACGTCTCCCCGCTCGATGTCCAGCAGCGCGATCCCGAGAGGGCCCTCGGAGAGGTCCTGCGTACGGGGCGGGAGCATCGTGGCCGTCATGCGCGGGCCGCCAGGGGGAGGACGAGGCTGTGGGCCCGGCCGCCGATCCAGTCGTCGGCGTCGGGCGGAGGTGCCTCGTGCAGGGTGGCGACGCCGGTGGGGCTGGCGTCCAGGTGGGCGCGCAGCAGATCCAGGTGCATGTCCTGACGGAGGTCGAGAGGGAGCTGTTGATCGTCCTCGGCCAGCAACACCCGCTCGGGAACCCGGAACCGGTCCCGCCAGGCGTGCAGTTGCCCGGCCCACTCCTTCAAGACCGCGCTCCGGCCGGGCAGGTCCCGGGCACGGACCTTCCACCGAGCGGCCGTGAGGATGGTGCGCCGGTAGGTGAGCGCAGGAGTGAAGGGCAGGGTCCAGGCCACACCCCAGTCGAACCAGGTCACCTGCGGTGCGGTGGCCCGGCCGATCTCGCCGAGGAACCGGGCCATCGGCGGCGTGTAGTTGTTCCAGAGGAAGTTGATCGCGGTGGGCGCCAGGAGTTCCAGGCGGGTGCCGGTGGCGATCTCCACCAGGCGGGGGCGGCCGTCGAGGACGCCGACCGCCAGATCGGAGGGGAACAGCACGCCGTCACCGGGGTGGCGGAACTCTCCGACGCTGACGATCCGGGGGAGTACGCGCGGGACACGGGTGAGCAGGTCGGCCGGGACGCGCCCGGCATGGAAGGAGAGCTGGGCGACCTCGGCACCGGGCTCGATCGTGGGCAGGTCCATGTGCGCACGGCCGGCATCAGGGAGCAGGTACCAGAACCGTCCCGTCATCGAGCCGGCCGAGCGGGAGACCGTGACCACCCGAAGACGGAAGTTCCCGCGTTGCAGCGCCTCGGCCGAGGAGGCATGGACCTGGACGGCCAGTTCGAAGTGCGGCGCGGTGAGCCGGGGCTTGCCGCCTGCCGCCTCCAGTTCCTCGATCATCGCGCCGGTCAGGGGCACCGAGCGGGCGCCCGTGACGGCCGCGGTGCCGGCCAGTTCCAGCAGCAGTCGGTCGCGGCGGGACATCGGGCGGGGCGGCTCGACCGCCTTCACGAAGCCGTCCGGGAAGCCGATGCCTCGCTCGGGGTCGGTCGCCACCTCGACGGGGACCAGGGTGTCCTCGCCGTACCGGTCGGTGAACCGCTCGGTCCAGCGGCACCAGGCCGGGGTGCCGTTCGGGTGCGTGGCGAGCCGGGCCAGGACGGTCGCGGCCGTCTCGGCTTCGGTCAGGACTTCCTCCGGCAGCCGCACCGTGGCATCGATGCGCACATCGGCGGCCTTCGGGCCGTCGTGCACCTGTGCGCGCAGAGCGGGCGGTAAGCCCTCGGCGGGATCGACGACGCTGGCAGGGGCACGCAGCGATGACCGCAACAGCCGAACCCTCAACAGCTCCCCTAGGAGCCAGGTGCGGGCGTGCGCGGTGGTGGCGGGGAACTCGGCAGCGAGCTTGTCCGCCAGGAGGGAGTAGCGGATGGGGGCGCGGGCTGCGTCGAGGACGAACCTGAGGGCGGGACTGCTCAGTGCGACGCGGAACTCGGCGTCGCCCTCGGACGGCACACGAACGTACCCGTCGTGCTGCCGGGCGAGGGGATGGATGCGCACGTCGACGTCGGCCATCCGCGTAGCGTCCGCCTCCCAGGCGCTGATCGCCTCATCGAGTGCCACGGGATCAGGTCGGGTGACTGTCCGGTGCCGGTCCCCGAAGCGGACGGTCGCTGTCTCCCCGAACTCGATCAGGGCGACGCCCGCGAAGAGACCGTAGGGGGTGGAGCGGCGCGCGTACCGGATCGCGTACCGGGCGACGGCCAGAGCTGCCCGGCGTACGCGGCGCGGCTTCGGCGACCGGCCGTCGAGGATTGCCTGCACCTGAGTGGCCAGGTCCGGACTGGCGCTGGATACCGCCTGCCGGAAGGTCTCGTCGGCCCACACGGTGCCCAGCCACACACGCCAGTCGTCGAGCGAGGCCGAGCGTCCCGGCCAGGACACCATGGTCGGCTCGGCGACGTGCACCGCGGCGCGCAGCATCCCGTGCCCGAGGCCCTGGTACAGGCGGTGTCGTGCGCGTGTCATCACCACTCCGTTCTCGATAGGCGGGGGTGGGGGGGGGGGGGGGGGGGTCGGCCCCCCCCCCCCCCCCCCCCCCCAAAAAATACCACCCCCACCCAAACCCCCCTTCGCC
>NZ_JBXUOY010000204.1:0-9757 GCF_057196705.1 Streptomyces sp. ATLC9
GGGCGGCCCCCCCCCCGCCCCCCCCCCCCCCCCCCCCCGCGGGGGGGCGGCGGCCCCGGGGGGGGGGGGGGGGGGGGGCCCCCCACCGGTCAGGAACGCTTCGGCTCGTAGTGCAGCGCGGTGATCCCGCAGTCGAACGGCCGGACGGAGACGAGGCCGAGCCGGTGGTGGGAGCCGGTGTCGGGGAAGACGGGCATCCCGGCGCCGAGCGCGGCCGGGTTGACGAACAGGTGGAGTTCGTCGAGCAGGTCCCGGGCGATCAGGTCCCGCACGAGGGTGCCGCCCCCGTAGGTGATGATGTCCCCGCCCGGCCGCGCCTTCAGCCGCTCGATCGTCTCGGTGAGGTCGCCGCCGGCGACCTCGGCGTTCTCCCAGGGCGACTCGGCCAGGGAGTCGGAGATCACGGTCTTGGGCGTGCCGTTCATCCAGGCGATGGACTCCTCGGTCTCGCCCTCGGGACCGGCCGCCCATGTGGGGATGAATCCCTCGGCGAGGCGGCGGCCCAGCACGATGTGGTCGACCGACTTGGTGAGCGCGTTGATGTGGGGGCCGACATCGTCGGTCCAGGGGAACGTCATCCAGTCCATCTCACCGTTCGGTCCGGCCATGTAGCCGTCGACGCTGACCTGGACCTGGAGCTTGAACCTGCGCATGACTGCTTCCCTTCGGATTCACTCGGATTGATTCCGTGTCAGGGAAGAGGCTAGAGGCTGCCACTGACAACGCCCCCGAAGACGACTCACGGACAGGCCGCGGGGACTACATGCGGTCGATCGCGCCGAGGTCGATGTCGACGCCGAACGGCTCGGAGAGCGTCAGCCGCCCCTCGTGGACGCCGGTGAGGGCGTACGCCCCCGCCCCCGGATCGAGCCGGTGGGCGTGGACCACCGGACGGCGTCCCGTGCCCTCCTCCACCAGCCAGAAATACGGGATGCCCGCCCGCGCGTAGAGCTGGGGTTTGCGTTCGCGGTCGCGGATCGCGGAGTCGGGGGCGACGGTCTCGACGGCCAGCACGACGTCCCGGGCGTCGTAGCGGTTGGCCTCCAGCCCCTGTACGGCCCCGGCGCGGATCACGCACACGTCCGGCTCGGGCGCCTGCCCGGGACCGAGTGCCACCACCATCTCCCGCCGCACCCGCAGATGCGCCGGACAGGTGCGGCGCAGGCCCTCCACCAGCAGGGAGTTGGTCAGCGAGTGGTACGAGCTCTGCTGGGCGGGGAAGACCAGGGCGCCGTCGACGAGCTGGGTGTGGGACGGGAGGTCGGTCAGGCGGAAGAGGTCGTCGACGGTGAAGCCCCGGTGCGGGGGGCGCAGCCACTCGGGGAACGGCTCGTCGTCGACATCGTTTGCGTTCGCTACATCATCCATGTCGCCATGGTGATCACCCCTCCGGTACGACTTGCCGCAAACCCCCGCCCCGCCGCTCGAAGGGGTGAGTGGTAACACTGGAGTTGACGGGCAGGTCGGTGCGCCGACACCAGGAAACCGAATCACGGTGTGATATGCGCCACCCCGGTCGGCCGATTACCTCTCCCCACCCCTCCAGTCATACGAGCGGCATCACGGAGACACGGATGCTTCATGACCAGGACCGGGTGACCGGCCGGTCCGCGGCCGGCCGGTCTACAGCCGGTCGATCGCGGTGAGATCGATGTCGATGTCGAAGGGGACGGCGAGCTTCAGCCGGTCGTGGTGGATGCCGGTGGGCACGTAGCAGCGCGTCGCGGGCTCCAGCTCGAAGACGTAGACGACCGGGCGGCGCCCCGTCCCCTTCTCGATCCGCCAGAAGTGCGGGATGCCCGCCTCCGCGTAGAGCTGCGGCTTGCGCTTGCGGTCCCGCTCCTCCGAGTCCGGCGAGACGACTTCGGCGGCGAGTACGACGTCCCCGGCCCGGAAGCCGGTCTCCTCGGCCTCCTCGGTGACGCCTTCCGCCCTCAGCACCGAGAGGTCCGGTTCGACGCGGTTGCGCCTGCCCAGTACGACGGCCATCTCCCGGCACACCCGCAGCTCGCCGGGAACGGTCTCGTGGAGTCCTCTCTCCAGCAGGAACATCGCCAGCGAGTGGAAGTACTTCTGCGGGCTCACGAAGACCAGGCTCCCGTCGATCAGCTCCGTGTGGGGCGGGAGGTCCGGAATGCGGTCGAGATCGTCCGCCGTGTAGCCGTCCGGCGGCGGCACGGGCCACGAGGAGGTGGGCAGCGGCTCGGCGGTCATGGTTCCTCCCATGGGCGGGATTCTCGGCCTCACCCCAGCGTATCGACCCGAAAACGCCCGCGCCGCCGCTCGAAGGAGTGAGCGGCGGCGCGGACGTTGACACACGGAGAAGTCGGGAGCCGCCTCACATGTGGTCGATCGCGGTGAGGTCGATGTCGATGTCGAAGGGGACGGCGAGCTTCAGCCGGTCGTGGTGGATGCCGGTGACCACATAGCTCCGGGTCACGGCGTCCAGTTCATAGACGTAGACGACGGGGTCGTCGTTCTCTCCGGTCATCTCCACCCGCCAGAAGTGCGGGATGCCGGCGCGGGCGTACTTGTGGGGCTTGGTGTCGCGGTCCCTCTCCTCGGACTCGGGCGAGACGACCTCGACCGCGAGCACCACGTCCTCCGCCTCGAAGCGCGCCTGCCGGCGGCTCCGCACGGCCTCGGCCCGGAGCACGCAGAGGTCCGGTTCGGGCGCGGTGCGGTCGGTGAGCACCACGGCCATCTCGCGGCGCACCCGGTAGCGCTCGGGAACGGTCGTCCGCAGGCCGTGCTCCAGCAGGTACAGCGTCAGCGAATGGAAGTTCCGCTGCGGGCTCACGAAGACCAGGCTCCCGTCGATCAGTTCGGTGTGCGGCGGGAGGTCGGGCAGGCTGAAGAAGTCGTCCACGGTGTAGCCGTCCTGCGGCGGCATCGGCCACCGGCCGGTGGACGCGCTGGGCAGCGGCTCGGCGGTCATGGTTCCTCCCATGGGCGGGATTCTCGGCCTCACCCCAGCGTATCGACCCGAAAACGCCCGCGCCGCCGCTCGAAGGAGTGAGCGGCGGCGCGGACGTTGACGCGCGGAGACGTTCAGGAGGACGCGGGGCGCGTCACTCCCACTCGATGGTCCCCGGCGGCTTGCTGGTGACGTCCAGCACCACGCGGTTGACCTCGGCGACCTCGTTGGTGATGCGGGTGGAGACGCGGGCCAGCGTCTCGTACGGCAGACGCGTCCAGTCGGCCGTCATCGCGTCCTCCGAGGAGACCGGGCGCAGCACGACCGGGTGGCCGTAGGTGCGGCCGTCGCCCTGGACGCCGACGGAGCGGACGTCGGCGAGCAGCACCACCGGGCACTGCCAGATGTCGCGGTCCAGCCCGGCCGCCGTCAGCTCCTCGCGGGCGATGGCGTCGGCCTCGCGCAGCAGGTCCAGACGCTCCTTCGTCACCTCGCCGACGATGCGGATGCCCAGGCCGGGGCCGGGGAACGGCTGGCGGTGGACGATCTCCTCGGGCAGGCCCAGCTCCTGGCCGACCATCCGGACCTCGTCCTTGAACAGCTTGCGCAGCGGCTCCACCAGCTTGAACTGGAGGTCCTCGGGCAGTCCGCCGACGTTGTGGTGGGACTTGATGTTGGCGGTGCCGGTGCCGCCGCCGGACTCCACCACGTCCGGGTAGAGGGTGCCCTGCACCAGGAACTCCACGGCCTCCTCGCCGGAGCCGGCCTCGGCGACGATCTCGCTCGCGGCCTGCTCGAAGACGCGGATGAACTCCCGGCCGATGATCTTGCGCTTCTCCTCCGGGTCGGAGACGCCGGCCAGCGCGTCCAGGAAGCGCTTCTCGGCGTCCACGACCTTGAGCTGGACTCCGGTGGCGGCCACGAAGTCCTTCTCGACCTGCTCGGACTCGCCCTTGCGCATCAGCCCGTGGTCCACGTAGACGCAGGTCAGACGCTCACCGATGGCCTTGTTGACCAGGGCGGCGGCCACCGCGGAGTCCACGCCGCCGGACAGGCCGCAGATGGCTCGCCTGGTGCCGACCCGGGCGCGGATGGCCGCGACCTGCTCCTCGACGACGTTCGCGGCCGTCCAGGTCGGCTTCAGGCCCGCGCCCCGGTAGAGGAAGTGTTCCAGCACCTGCTGGCCGTGCGTGGAGTGCATCACCTCGGGGTGGTACTGCACGCCGTAGAGCCTGCGCTCGTCGTCCTCGAAGGCCGCCACGGGGACGCCGTCGGTGGCGGCGGTGACGGTGAAACCCTCGGGCGCGGCCGAGCAGGCGTCGCCGTGCGACATCCACACCGACTGCTCGGCGGGTGTGCCCTCGAAGAGGGTGGAGCCGGGACGGGTGACGGTCAGGGCCGTGCCGCCGTACTCGCGGCGGCCGGTGTTGTCGACGGTGCCGCCCAGCGTCTGGGCCATCAGCTGGAAGCCGTAGCACATGCCGAAGACGGGCACCCCGGCCTCGAACAGCGCGCGGTCGATGCCGGGCGCCTCCTCGGCGTACACGGACGAGGGGCCGCCGGAGAGGATGATCGCCTTCGGGTTCCTGGCGAGCATCTCCGCCACCGGTGTGGTGGAGGGGACGACCTCGCTGTAGACCCGGGCCTCGCGTACGCGGCGGGCGATGAGCTGGGCGTACTGCGCGCCGAAGTCGACGACGAGGACGGTGTCCGGGGCGTCGGGCGCGGCCGTGGACTCGGCGGGCGCGGTGGGCTCGGTGGGCTCTGATGCCACGGGGCTGGCTGCCTTTCGGCGTGGATCTGGGCTGGGAAAGCCCAGTCTACCGGCGGTGCGCACCCGACCGGCCGTCTCACCATCCGGCCCCGCGCCCGCCCCGGCCCGCCTCCGGGTGCATACTGGGCGCATGTTCGCGCGGATCTTCTGGTTTACCCATGGCACCGGCCCGGCCGGCCGCCATGGGATCCCGCACGCCGTGTGAACGACTGACGAGCGACTTCCCCAGGCGCCCCGGGCCGGTCAAGGCCCGGGGCGCCTGCCGTGTCCCCGGGGCACGACCGGCGCCGGGCGCGACGACCCCAGGAGGGACGTACGGCCATGGCCACCACCACCCCTGCCACCACCGCCGCCGAGGCGGGAACCGGAACCGACGAGCGGATCGCGCGGGACCGCGAGCGGATCGACGAACTGGACCGCCGGCTCATCGCCCTGGTGCGAGAGCGCATGGAGGTCTCCGCCCGCGTCCAGCGGGCCCGGATCGGCTCGGGCGGGCGCCGGGTGAACCTCTCGCGCGAGATGGAGGTCCTCACCCGCTACCGCGAGCGGCTGGGCCGGCCGGGCACCTCCCTGGCCATGACCCTGCTGGAGCTGTGCCGCGGGCGCGTCTGAGCCGGCCGGGCCCGTACACGCCGACGCCCCGTCCCCGCTCCGCGTCCCGCCGGGAGACGACCACCCGTACGGCGCATTACCGCCGCGGGGCACGGTCGTTGGACCTGGCGACCCCAGAGCCGGCCGGGCGCCCGGAGGCGTGGGGAGCGCATCGGAGCGATGAGACGCCCTCCTCCCTCGGGAGGTGAGGACCGGGCGTCGTGGGACCTCGCTCCGGTGCAGTGGCCGGACGGCAGGGGACAGCGGTCCGGCCACGACCCAGCGGTCGGTCCCCGGGACGCCGGGGGCCGGCCGCTCCGCGGTTCCGCCTTCACCGCTTCACCGCGTCCACCTGCACAGACGTGCCGGGACGAACGAGCGGCCGGAAAGGTTGCGCGGCTTTCCGTCACGGATGCGCCACACGGGCGACACGCCTGCACATGACATACACCACACCGAAACCCGGGTGAGCGTGGGCAACCGCCCGCTTCCGCCCCCTGTGCCGCACCGGTCCGGACGCGGCGCCGGTCGCGGCGCCCGCCGCGTACGCCGACGGCCACGGGACCACCTCCGTGGAGGACCCGGAGAACACGGAGTCCCCCGCCCCGGAGCCCGGCGAGTCCAAGCCCGAGCCGCAGACCGGTGGTGCGAAGCCGGTCACCCCGGACAAGGTCACCAGGGTCGGCACCGCCGGCCGACTCGCCGAGACCGGTTCGTCCTCCGCGCTGCCGATGTCCGGTCCCGCGGGTGCCGCGGCCGTGGCGCTGGGCGCCGGCGCGATGTACGTCGTGCGCCGCCGGGACGGCGCCGGGGCGGACACCTCCGCCGCCGCGTGACGGCGTGAACGTGCGGGTGCGCCACAGGCGTGTGTGAGGGGGGAGCGTCCGGGCCGCTCCCCCCTCACACACGTACCGCTCAGGCCTCGGTGGCCTCCGCCGCCTCGGCCCCCGCCGTCCCGGCCTCCGGCGACGTCCGCCCCGGCGGGACGGCCGGGACGGGCAGCACCGGCAGCCTCAGCGCCGCGAACGCCTCCTCGGGCACCGCCGGGGCCCGGGGCGGCACCGGCGGCACGCGTACGTAGCCTGCGCCCTGCGCGGGGCGGGGGTCGGCCTCGCCCTTGTTGGGCCACAGGGACATCGCCCGCTCGGCCTGGGCGGTGATGGTCAGCGACGGGTTGACGCCGAGGTTGGCGGAGACGGCCGCGCCGTCCACCACCGAGATCCCGGGGTGCCCGTAGAGCCGGTGGTAGGGGTCGATGACGCCCTCGCCGGGCGAGGCGCCGATCGGGCAGCCGCCCAGGAAGTGCGCGGTCAGCGGGGTGCCCATCAGCTCGCCGATGTTCGCCGCCGGGAAGCCGCCTATCTCCTCGGCGACGAGCCGCGCGGCCTCGGCGCCCTCGGGGATGTGGTCCGGGTTGGGTGCGCCGTGGCCCTGCCTCGCCGTCAGCAGCCCCTTGCCCGGGCCCTTGGTCCTGCGGTAGGTGGTCAGGGAGTTGTCCAGGGACTGCATCACCAGGCCGATGATCGTCCGCTCCGACCAGCGGTAGTTGGACAGCGTCCGCACGGTCCGCGCGGGATGGCGCAGGCAGTGCGCCAGGAAGGCCGGCGGCCTCGGCGCGCGGCCGTAGGGCACCTGGGGGACGGAGAGGGCGCCCATGGCGTTGGAGCCCTTGCCGTAGCGCACCGGTTCGATGTGGGTGTTGTCGTCGGGGTGGATGGAGGAGGTGATGGCCACTCCCCGGGTGAAGTCCGGCCCCGCGTCCGGCCCGTGCTTCCTCCGGTAGCGGCGCGGGGTGGTCAGGGCGCCGACCAGGGCCTCGGAGTTGGTGCGGGTCAGCTCGCCCAGCTTCGGGGAGATGTGCGGCAGGACGCCCTGGTCGCGCATCCGGTGCAGCAGTGTCTGGGTGCCGTAGGTGCCGGCGGCGATCACCACCTTCCGCGCGCGCAGCACCGTGCGCCTTCCCCGGCGCTTCCCGGTGCGCACCGCGGTCACCCGGAAGCCTCCGGCGCCGTCCTCGGCGACCTCGGTGACGGTGGTCATCGGGTGGACGACCGCGCCCGCCTTCTCGGCGAGGTACAGGTAGTTCTCGTTGAGGGTGTTCTTGGCCCCGTGGCGGCAGCCGGTCATGCACTCGCCGCACTCGGTGCACGCCCGGCGGGCCGGGCCCGCGCCGCCGAAGTAGGGGTCGGGCGCCTCCGCCCCCGGAGCGGCCCTGACCTCGCCCCCCGCGTCCTCTCCGTCGCCGAAGAAGACGCCCACCGGAGCCAGGTGGAAGGTGTCGCCCACTCCCATCCTCCCGGCCGCGGCCCTCAGATGGACGTCCGAGGGCGTCACCGTGGGGTTCAGCCGCACGCCCAGCATCCGCCTGGCCTGGTCGTAGTAGGGCTTCAGCTCCTCCTGCCAGTCGGTGATGTGCCCCCACTGCCGGTCGGCGAAGAAGGCCGGCGGCGGTACGTAGAGGGTGTTGGCGTAGTTCAGCGAACCGCCGCCCACTCCGGCGCCGGCCAGGATCATCACCTTGTCCATCAGATGGATGCGCTGGATGCCGTACAGGCCCAGCGCCGGGGCCCACAGGTAGTTCCTCAGGTCCCAGGAGTTCTTCGGCAGCGTCTCGCGGGTGAAGCGGCGCCCCGCCTCCAGCACCCCGACCCGGTAGCCCTTCTCCGTCAGCCGCAGCGCGGACACCGAACCGCCGAAGCCGGAACCGACCACGATCACGTCGTAGTCGTGCGGCTGCGGCCGGCCGGACGGCTGCCGCGCTGCTTCGTCCTGCGTTGGGGACACGGGGACCTCCGGTGGTGCGTATCGGCTCCGGGGAAGGAGGCGGAAGGTGGTGGGGCGGGGGTGAGGGCGGGGTTCCGGACGGGGGCGTCAGCGGAGGCGGAGCGCCTTCATCACGCGCAGGGAGGAATTCATGAAGGCCGCGTACCTCGCGTCGTCCATGCCGAGCGACGGGGCCATGGGCAGCAGCCGCTGGGTGGCGACGGTCTGCGCCTCGGTGTACTTGAGGATGCCCTCCGAGCCGTGCCGGCGGCCCACCCCGGACTCGCCCATGCCGCCCATCGGCGACTGGACGCTGCCGTACGCGGCGGCGTAGCCCTCGTTGACGTTGACCGTGCCGGTGCGCAGCCGGGCGGCGATCTCGCGGCCCCGGCGGGCATCCCTCGTCCAGACGCTGGAGTTGAGGCCGTAGGGGGTGGCGTTGGCCAGCGCGACCGCCTCGTCCTCGTCGGTGAAGCGGTAGACGGAGACGACGGGGCCGAAGGTCTCCTCGCCGCAGACGGCCATGGAGGCGGTGACGCCCTCCAGGACGGTCGGCTCGTAGAACAGCGGACCGACGTCGGGGCGCGCCCTGCCGCCGGCCAGGACCTTCGCGCCCTTGGCGACGGCGTCCTCCACATGCCGCACCACGTTCTCCAGCTGCCGCCGCGAGACGAGCGACCCCATGTCGGCGCCGTAGGCCAGCGCCGAGCCCAGGCGCAGCGCTCTGGTGCGGGCGGTGAACCGCTCCAGGAAGGCGTCGGCGACCGAGGCGTGGACGTAGAGCCGCTCGATGGAGATGCACAGCTGCCCGGCCGAGGAGAAGGCGGCGCGCACCGCGCCCTCGGCCGCGCGGTCGACGTCGGCGTCCTCCAGCACCAGCATGGCGTTCTTGCCGCCCAGCTCCAGCGAGGTCCCCACCAGGCGGAACGCGGCCCGCTGGGCGACCTCGCGGCCGGTGCGGGTGGAGCCGGTGAAGGAGACGTAGTCGGCGTGGTCGACGACGGCCGGGCCGACGACCGGCCCCTCGCCGATCACGATCTGCCAGACCTCGGCCGGCAGCCCCGCCTCGATCAGCAGGTCACGTGCCCACAGGGCGGTCAGCGCGGTCTCGGTGTCGGGCTTCATGACGACGGCGTTGCCCGCGGCGAAGGCGGGCAGCGCGTCGCCGACCGACAGCTCCAGCGGGTAGTTCCACGGGGCGATCTGCCCGACCACGCCCTTGGGATGGCGCAGCTCCCGCACCCGGGTGAGCACCGGGATGGCGCCGGTGTGGTTCCGGGGGCGCAGGTACGCCGCGGCCCTGCGGCCGTAGTGGCGGGCGGCGACGGCGACCGCCTGCACCTCCTCGTGGGCGTGCAGCCGCGCCTTGCCGGTCTCCAGCTGGACCAGGTCCAGCACCTCCGGCTGACGGGCGAGCAGCAGGTCGTGGAAGCGCAGCAGGACGGCCGCGCGTTCGCGCACCGGCCGCGCCGCCCATGTCCGCTGCGCCCTGCGGGCCCGGGCGTAGGCCTCGGCGACGTCCGCGGGAGTGGACTCGGGCAGGTCGGCCAGCTTCTCGCCGGTGGAGGGGGTGTGGCACGCGGTGCGGCCACTGCCCGCCAGGCCTCGGGTCAGCCGGGCGACCAGCTCACCGGTCACCACGCCGGCGGCGGTACGGGCTCCGGCGGGCGCGGCGGCGACCGGGTTGCCGGCCGTCGCGGGGGCTTCGGGGG
>NZ_JBXUOY010000205.1:0-9613 GCF_057196705.1 Streptomyces sp. ATLC9
GGCCCCGCCCGCCGTACGACGGCAGCGGGACCCGCACCGGCGGCGCCCGGCCCGGTCAGCGGTACAGCTTGTCCACCGCCGTGCGCGTCGTCTCCTCGAAGCGCTTCACCGGGGCGTCCTCGAAGGTGCCCGTCCGCACCCGGTGAAGGCAGGGACGGAAGGGTGCGACTGCGACCGGTGCATCGAGGTGGAGTGGAGCAGCGGCGCCCTCCGCATCGACGACGGCGGCCGGCCCTTCCGCACCAGTGGCACGAGGGGGCGGCCGGAGTACCGCTGGGCGCCGGAGAGCGGAATCCGGGAGCGCGGCTGACGCGCTGGTGCACAATCGACGCACCTTGCGCATCCCGCGCACCCAGCGCCATCCGGCGTTCCGACCCGCCGCAGGAGAAGTGCCGTGCCCCTGAGAATCACCGTCGACCCGGACGCCCCCGCCGCCCCCTACGAGCAGGTGCGCACCCAGATCGCCGAGCAGGCACGCGGCGGCGAACTGCCGGTCGGCCACCGGCTGCCCACCGTGCGCGGTCTCGCCGGGGAACTGGGGCTGGCGGCCAACACGGTGGCCAAGGCCTACCGCGCGCTGGAGGCCGACGGGGTGATCGAGACCCGGGGCCGCCACGGCAGCTTCATCGCCGCCACCGGGGGCACCACTGCCCGCGAGGCCGCGGCGGCGGCCCGGTCGTACGCCCGGCGGGCCAGGCGTCTGGGTCTGGACCGGACCGCCGCACTCTCCGCCGCGGAGGAGGCGGTCGCCGCCGAGTACGGCCCGGAGGGCTGACGTATCAGCCGACTTCCAGCCGCTCCCGGGCCGCCATCAGGGCGGAAGTGGAGGTACTTGATCCGTTCCCCGCGCGCCTGCCGCCCGATCGGCTCCGCCACCGGGGCGCCCCCGTGCGCTCCCCGGCGGCCCGGCGCGGAGGCCTCACAGGTACATCCCCTCGTCCGACCGCCCCGGCTGCGGCGGCACCGAGGCCGGGGCCGAGCCGCGGCGCAGCGCGTACAGCTCGGCCAGGGTCGCCCCGTCGCGTCCGACGCCCTCCTCGGCGCCGAGCCAGCCCACGGCCTCGGAGCGCGTCAGCGGGCCGACCTCGATGCGGGCCAGGCAGCGGCCGGGGCGGACGACCGCGGGGTGCAGCCGCTCCAGGGCCTCGTTGGTGGTCAGGCCGACCAGGACGTTGCGGCCCTGGCCCAGCAGTCCGTCGGTGAGGTTCAGCAGCCGGGACAGGGCCTGTCCGGTGGCGTGCTTGGCCTCGCCGCGGATCAGCTCGTCGCAGTCCTCCAGGAGCAGCAGCCGCCAGCGCTCCCGGCCCGGCCGGGCCGGGGCTCCGTCGTCCTCGCCGATGGCGATGTCCATCAGATAGCCGACCTCGTTGAACAGCCGTTCCGGGTCGAGCACGCAGTCCACCTGGCACCAGTCCTGCCAGGAGCGCGCCAGCGTCCGCAGGGCGGAGGTCTTGCCGGTGCCCGGCGGGCCGTGGAGCAGCAGCAGCCGGCCGGTGATGCCGTCCGGGGTGGTCTTCATCAACCCGTCCATGGCCTCGGCGACCGGGGCGGTGTAGTTGCCGCGGATCTCCTCCCAGCTTCCGGCGGTGATCCGGCGGGTGGTGCGGTACGGTCCGCGTCGCGGGGAGTTGTACCAGAAACCCATGGTGACGTCGTCCGGCCGGGGCTCGGGCTCGTCCTCCGCGTCCTCCACCGCGGCCTTCAGCGCCCGCTCCGCCAGTTCCTCGCTGACGGCCGTCACGGTCACGTCGGCGCCGCGGGACCAGCGGGAGACCAGTACCGTCCAGCCGTCGCCCTCGGCCAGCGTCGCGCCGCGGTCGCCGTCGCGGGCCGAGCGCAGTACGGCCGCTCCCGGCGGCAGCAGTGCCATGTCCTTGCGCACCCGCTCCAGGGAGCGGCTGCGGGCGTGCGGCTGCTCGCCGGTGGTGAAGCGGCCCAGGAAGAGGGCGTCGATGACATCGGAGGGGGAGTCGCTGTCGTCGATGTTGAGTCGGATGGGCAGCGACTCCTCGGTCGGCGCGGAGGGGCGGTCGGCACACATGGCCCCCATGATCGGGCACGGAGGGCCCGCGCGCACGCAGGTTTCGCCGTCTCGCCGGGGGAGTCCGGCGGACGCTCAGCGCAGGACGACGGTCACGGCGAGGGCGGCCAGCAGCAGGACCAGCAGTCCGGCGACGGGAGCCAGCACCCCGCGCGGCCCCCGGTCGGCGTCCCAGGAGCCCGGCGCGTCCCGGCGTCCGCCCCCACCGCCCCCGTCCTCACCGGACGCGGGTGAGGGCGGGGAGGAGGAAGAGCGGCCGGCGCCGATCCGCGCGGCGCCGGCCGGGGACATCGGCCCCTCGGCCTCCAGCGCGGCGGCCGGCGACAGCCCCCGCACCAGTTCCATCACGATCCACAGACGGCTGTCCTCGATCACCACGTCGTGGACGCTGATGGCGTTGCGGTGGGAGATGCGCCCGGCCGTCATGGCCTCCCGCTCCAGGCGGGAGCAGAGGGCGCGCACCTCGGCCGGTGAGAGCTCCTCGGCGGCCCGGACCTCCTTGACCGCGACCTCGCGGCCCAGCACCTCGTCGCGTCCCTGCCGGACCACGCCCACCTCACCGCGGCCCGGTCCGGCGCTGAGGCGGTAGCGGTCGGCGAGCAGCCGCCCGCTGTCACCCGTGCTCATCCCTCTCCCCCGTCCCCGCCATGGGGCCGGCCGGATGCCGTTGTCTCGTACGGTGTTCGTCAACCCCCTTGCGGGGAAGGTGAATCGAGTGGCCGGAATACCCGTGGGTCACGGTCGGGAGATAGGGTTACCCTGCCCGGGCCGGGAGCCCTCGTTTGGGTGGGGAGTGTCATGGAACAGATAACGGTACGCGGCAGGGCGAGGATCCCTGCGATCCAGTGCGGGAGCGGTGCGACCGGTTCGCGCCTGGACCGGCACTTGAGCGTGCTGGCGGGGCCCGCCGTCTCCCAGGACGACACGGCGGAGGCGACCTTGCTCGTGCGCGAACTGACCGCGCGTGACGCGGTCCACATGCGCTCCCGCAGCAGGGGCGCGCGGGTCTCCCTCTTCGCGCCGCTGCGGCGGCTGCGGCGCTCCCTCTTCGGGAGCCACGCCTAGCCACGGCGCCCGGCCGCACCCGGGCACCCGGGCCGGGCATGAAGGTTTCGGCCCAGGGCTCGGCAGGGACGGCCTCCCCGCGACGGGCCGAGCGCCACGGCCCGGTCCCGCCCGTACTCCCGGCACCCCTGCGGCACTCCGCTCCCGTGGCCGGCGTCCGGCCCGCCGCGGGGAGCGGCTGCTCACAGCAGCGTCAGCTGCCCCTCCGGACCCTCCTCACGGTGGTCCAGTACGGAGGCCGGGCGCCGCGCCCCCGGCGGCGCCGGCAGCACACCGGCCTCCCGCAGCGCGGACACCCCCACCACCGGACCCTCTCCCCGCCGCTCCGCGAACTCGGCGCGTGCCTCGCGCAGCCCGTCGAGGATGGTGAGCACGGTGATCAGTTCCAGCAGCTCCGAGGTCCACCCGGCAGGCCAGGCCTTCGGGCGCACCGCCTCCAGCGTGCCGGGCGCGGCCGGGGCCGTACGCCGGGTGAACCAGTCGGCGAGCACCCGGACGCCGCCCGCCTCGAACTCCCAGGCGCCGCGCGCCACCGGCGCTATCCGGCCGCTCCCCACCCACAGGATCTCCTCCCGCGCGTCGTGGCGCAGCGCGTCCGGGGCCGGGTGCTCGGGCAGCGCGGCCCGCACATAGGGGCGCCGCCCGCCCGGCAGACGCGGACGGGCGCCGTCGCCGCAGCGGGCGCCGCGGGTGTGCGCCCGCAGCACCTCGCGGCCCAGCGCGACGCCCTCCTCCCACACCTCGCGGTCCGCGGTGAGCGGTACGGCACGGCCGCCGGGGACGGTCCGCACCGCCGCGGCCGTCCAGGCCAGCACGTCCTCGGCGGTCACCGGAGTGCCCAGCACCCCGGCCAGCAGACCGGGCAGGCCCGGGGCGAGGTTGGGCTCGCGGCCGCCCGGGCGCCGGTACAGGGGACGCACGCGGCCGGTCCGGGACGCGGCGGCGCCGACCGGGAGCAGGTCGGTGAAGACCGGTTCCGGAACGGGGGAGCGGGGCCCGGCCGGGGGCTCGACCAGGAGGATCTGCCGGCCGTCGGCGACGCGCCACAGCTCGGGCCGGGCGGCGTCGAGCAGGCGGTGGTCCGGAATCAGCCACTGCCGGTCGTACGGTCCGCACAGCACCCGCACCGGCTCCGGGCACGGTCCGTCCTCCCGGTCCAGCCGGACGGCGGGGGCGTCCGCGGCGGTACCGGGCAGCCGGGGGACGGCGGTGCGGGCGCGGGTGGGCGCGAACAGCGCCTCGCGCCCGGCGCCGGAGGCCCGCAGCAGCGCGGCCCAGCGGGACCGCAGCGACGCCGCGTCCGGCGCCGTCACCCAGCCCCGGCCCGGCCGGACCGTCCGGACTGACCAGGGCATCAGCTCCTCCAGCGGAACGTCCTGGCCGCGGCCGCCGCCCGTTCCGGCACCCACCGTTTCCCTCCCCGCCGCTCCTGCTGCCCGTCCCGTACGGTTCACCGCACGCATGCTACGGAAGGCGGGTCAGTCCGCCTCCACGGTGACGGAGAAGGAGAAGCGGTCGCCGCGGTAGTGGATGCGGGCCACGTCCACCACCCGGCCGCGCTCGTCGTAGGTGACGCCGGTGTAGTGCAGGATCGGACTGAGCAGCGGCACCTGGAGCAGCTCGGCCGTCTCCGGGTCGGCCAGCCGCGCCTGGACGGTGTCGGTGATGCGGCTGATCCGCACGCCCACGGCGTCGCGCAGCACCTTCGTCATGGGCCAGCGGGCCAGGTCCTCCAGATCGATGCGGCCGGCCAGTTCGGGGCGGACGAGGTTCTCCGCCCAGTTGGTCGGCTCGCCCGTCTCCCGGTCGCGGCGCAGCCGCCGGTAGGCCACCGCCTCGGTGAGGTCCGGGAAGTACTCGGCCAGCTCGCCGGGGACCGGTCCGGCTCCGTGCCCCAGCAGCACCGTCTCCTCGCCCGACTGCTGGGCCACGATGGCGTCCACCGAGCCGAGCAGCCGCACGGGGGACCCGCTGCGGGCGCTCGGCTCGATGAAGGTGCCGCGCCGCCGGTGCCGGGAGATCAGCCCCTCGTTCTCCAGCTCCTTGAGCGCCTGGCGCATGGTCAGCACGCTGACGCCGTAGTGCTCGGCGAGCCGCTCCTCGGTGGGCAGGCGCAGGGGCGCGCCGGGGGAGCGGCCGAGTATCGAGGCGCGCAGGGACTGCGAGACCTGATACCACAGCGGCAGTTTGCGGTTCAGCGCGAGCGAGTCGGGAGCGAAGGTGGTCACGGCGGCCTCCGGACGGCCAGGCTGGTTGCTGTGTCACGACGTCATGGCGTCACGGCGTCACGACGCCGCCGCACCGCCGCGGCGTCGTGGGTCACGGTACGCGCCATCGCCCCCCGACGAGGGCCCCTCAGTCCCGGAAGTGGCGCTCCAGGCCCTGCCACACGTCGTCGTAGCCGCTCTGGAGGTGCCCGGCGTCGCGCGCCTGGGCGGTCAGTGTCACCGGCCAGCGGGTCTCGAACATGAAGGCCAGTCCGTCGTCCACCTTCTGCGGGACCAGTTCGGCGGCACTGGCCCGGTCGAACGTCTCGCGGTCCGGGCCGTGGGCGGACATCATGTTGTGCAGGGAGCCGCCGCCGGGGACGAAGCCGCCGGGGCCGGCGGTCTTGGCGTCGTAGGCGCCCTCGATCAGGCCCATGTACTCGCTCATCACGTTGCGGTGGAAGTACGGCGGCCGGAAGGTGTCCTCGCCGACCAGCCAGCGCGGGGCGAAGACCACGAAGTCCACGCCCGCCAGGCCCGGGGTGTCCGACGGCGAGGTGAGGACGGTGAAGATCGACGGGTCGGGGTGGTCGTAGCTGATGCTGCCGATCACGTTGAAGCGGCGCAGGTCGTAGACGTAGGGCGTCAGGTTGCCGTGCCAGGCGACGACGTCCAGCGGGGAGTGGTCGTAGGTGGCCGTCCACAGACCGCCGCAGAACTTGCTGACCACCTCCACCGGGCCCTCCACGTCCTCGTACGCGGCGGTGGGGGCGAGGAAGTCACGGGGATTGGCCAGGCCGTTGGCGCCGATGGGGCCGAGGTCGGGCAGGACGAAGGGGCGGCCCATGTTCTCGCAGACGTAGCCGCGTACCACCGCGTCCAGCGGCTCGACGCGGAAGCGGACCCCGCGGGGGATCAGCGCGATGTGGCCCGGCTCGGCGCGCAGCAGACCGAACTCGGTACGCAGCAGCAGGCCGCCGCGCTCGGGCACGATCAGCAGCTCGCCGTCCGCGGAGCTGAACACCCGGCGCTCCATGGGGGCGTCGGCGGCGTACAGGTGGATGGCCACGCCCTCGCGCCGGGCGGCGTCGCCGTTGCCGCCCAGGGTCCACAGCCCGTCCAGGAAGTCGGTGCCGGGGGCGGGGTCGGGCAGCGGGTCCCAGCGCAGCCGGTTGGGGTCGGGCTCGGTCTCGGTGAAGGGGGCGCCGCGCAGGGATCCGCCGTCGGCGCGGACGAAGCGGGGGTGGGCGGCCGAGGGGCGGATGCGGTACAGCCACGAGCGGCGGTTGTGGGCGCGCGGCTCGGTGAAGGCGGTGCCGCTGAGCTGCTCCGCGTAGAGCCCCAGGGGTGCGCGCTGGGGGGAGTTGCGGCCGGCGGGAAGCGCTCCCGGAACGGCTTCGCAGGCGTGTTCGTTGCCGAAGCCGGAGGAGTACGCCAGCCCCTCCGCGGTCCTGCGCGCCTGCTCGAAACCGCTTGTGGTGACACTCATCGCAACGCTCCAGGTGCTCAGGGTTTCCTGTTGTCAACCATAGGAATGCAGAGGTCCGCACGTCAACGGCGAGTCCTGGACGGGTGTGCCGCCGTTTTGGCTCCCGCCCCTGGGCGGCCGGGGGCCGATCGGGCTAGGGTTCGCTTACCGGCCGGTCGGTATGTTGCCGCCGGACCGCACCGCCCACCCGGACACCGCTCACCAGGGGGACCGATGCCGGAGAGTGCCACCACACAGCCGAACGAGGGGGCCGGCCCGGCCGCGGAAACCGGCTCCCGCACCGCCCTGCGGATCTGCCCGCTGTGCGAGGCCACCTGCGGCCTGGTCGTCACCATCGCCCCGGACGGCGGCGGGCGGGAGCGGATCACCGCGGCCCGCGGCGACCGCGACGACGTCTTCAGCCGGGGCTTCGTCTGCCCCAAGGGAGCGCTCCTCGGCGAGCTGGACGCCGACCCCCACCGCCTCACCCGTCCCCTGGTCCGCCGCGGCGGCGAGCTGCGCGAGGTGAGCTGGCAGGAGGCGTTCGAGGCGGTCGCCGAGGGGCTGGGTGATGTCCTGGCCGGCGGCGACCCCCGGGCCGTCGCCGTCTTCCTGGGCAACCCCAACGTCCACACCGTCGCCGGCGCCCTCTACCCGCCCCTGCTGATCAAGGCGCTGCGCACCCCCAACGTCTTCACCGCCTCCACTCTCGACCAGATGCCCAAGCACGCCTCCAGCGGGCTGCTCTACGGCGACCCCCTGGCCATCCCCGTCCCCGACCTGGACCGCACCGACCACCTGCTGATCGTCGGCGCCAACCCGCTTGAGTCGAACGGCAGTCTGTGCACCGCCCCCGACTTCCCCGGCCGGCTGAAGGCCCTGCGGCGGCGCGGCGGCACCCTCACCGTCGTCGACCCCCGACGCACCCGCACCGCGCGCCTGGCCGGCCGGCACGTGGCCGTGCGGCCCGGCGGCGACGCCCTGTTGCTGATGGCGATGGTCCAGGTCCTCTTCGCCGAGGACCTGGTCGACACCGGTGAGGCCGGGGAGCACCTCGACGGCGTGGAGGAGGTGGCCCGCCTCGCCGCGGACTTCACCCCCGAGGCCGTCTTTGGCGCCTGCGGCGTCGAGCCGGAGGTCATCCGCTCCCTCGCCCGTGAGCTCGCGGCCGCCGAGCGCGCCGCCGTCTACGGCCGTATCGGCAGCACCACCGTGGAGTTCGGCACCACGGCGAGCTGGCTGGTGGACGTCCTGAACGCGCTGACCGGCAACCTCGACCGGCCCGGCGGCGCGATGTTCCCGCTGTCGGCCACCGCCCGGGCCCCCCGTCCGCCCGCACCGGGCCGGGGCTTCGCCACCGGCCGCAGGCACAGCCGGATCGGCGGACACCCGGAGGTCAAGGGGGAGTTCCCGGCCGCCGCGCTGGCCGAGGAGATCGACACCCCGGGCGAGGGGCGGGTGCGGGCCCTGGTCTGCGTCGCCGGCAACCCCGTGCTCTCCGCCCCCGACGGCGCCCGGCTGGACAGGGCTCTGGCCGGGCTGGACTTCATGGTCAGCGTCGACCCTTACCTCAACGAGACCTCCCGCCACGCCCATGTGGTGCTGCCGCCGCCCCCGCCCGCCCGCAGCCCGCACTTCGACTTCAGCTTCAACGCGCTGGCCGTCCGCAACCAGGTGCGCTACACCCGCCCCGTGATCCCCCCGGGCGAGGGGGAGTTGAGCGAGAGCGGGATCCTGGCCCGCCTGGTGCTGTGCGCCTCCGGCGCGCCGGAGGCCGACCCGGAGTCGGTCGACGCCATGGCCGTCGAGCACACCCTGGCCGCCGCCGTCGCCGACCCGCTCTCCCCCGTCCACGGCCGGGACACCGGAGAGCTGACCCGCCTGCTGAGCGGGGAGAGCGGCCCCGAGCGGCGGCTGGAGGTGATGCTGAGGCTCGGCCCCTACGGCGACGGCTTCGGCGCCGACCCCGGCGGCCTCACCCTGGCGAAGCTGCTGGCGCACCCACACGGCATCGATCTGGGCCCGCTGCGCCCCCGGCTGCCCGAGGTGCTGCGCACCCCCTCCGGCGCGGTCGAGCTGTGCCCGGAGCCGATCGCCGCCGACATCCCCCGGCTGCGCCGCTTCCTGGCGGGCCGTCAGGGAGAGCCCGGGGCCCTGGTACTGGTCGGCCGCCGCCATCTGCGCTCCAACAACAGCTGGATGCACAACGTCCCCGGCCTGAGGGGCGGCAGCAACCGCTGCGCCCTCCACGTCCACCCCGCCGACGCCGCCCGGCTCGGCCTGGCCGACGGCTCCCCCGCCGAGATCACCGGCGACGGGGGCACGGTCAGGGCGCCGGTGGAGGTGACCGAGGAGGTGGCCCGGGGGGTCGTCAGCCTGCCGCACGGCTGGGGGCACGACCGGCCCGGCACCCGGACACCGGTGGCCTCCGCCGAGCCCGGGGCCAACGTCAACCAGCTCCTGGACGGACGGCTGCTGGACCCGCTGTCGGGGACCGCCGTGCTCAACGGGTTCCCGGTCCGGGTGGCGCCCGCCGGGGACGCCGCTCAGGGGTCCGGGCCGGCCTCCCCGGCCGCCGCCGGGTCCCCCGTGTGATCCACGGCATGCGCCGTCCTGCTGACACCCCAAACTAGCGCCGCTAGTTTGGGGTCATGCAGGCACACAACGGCATGTACATCGACGGACAGTGGCGCCCCGCCGCGGGCACGGAGACGATCGAGGTCGTCGATCCGGCCACCGAGGAGATCATCGGCACCGTTCCGGCGGGCACCGCCGAGGACGTCGACGCGGCCGTGGCGGCGGCCCGTGCGGCCCTGCCGGGCTGGGCCGCCG
>NZ_JBXUOY010000206.1:0-9557 GCF_057196705.1 Streptomyces sp. ATLC9
GCCCGGGGTCCTCCCGCGACGGCGGCCCGTCGCCGGTCGCCGCGGCGAACGCGCCGGACCCCGCGGGCCCTGCGGCCCCGCTCCGTCCGGCCGGAACGGGTGCCGGGGACGGCTCCTCGCAGGGCCCCCCGCGTGACTCCTCACGCAGTTCCCCGCGCAGCCTCCGCCCCGCCTCGGTCAGGTAGTACCTGCCCGCCCGGCCGTACGCCACCGCCAGGCCCCTGCCCCGCAGGGCGGCGCCCGTCGCAGGGCTCCCGGCCACCTCTCCCGTCACGGGATCGGACGCCAGGACCGCCCGCCGCTGAGCGGGGGTGAGCGCCCCGGGCGCCGCCCGCCGCGACATCGCTTCCCCTTCCGGTCATGGCCCCCTCCGGCGACGGGGACCCGTACGACCAGTATCCGCATGAGACGGTACGCGGCGGAGGCCGGCGGACGAGGCGGCCTCCGCCGCGTACGTCACCGTCCCCGGCCGGCCCGCAACGGGCGGCGGCACTGAGCCGTCACGCCCCGGCGGCGCGGGCCGGCCCGTCTTCCGGGGACGGCGTTTTCGAGGGTTCGCGGACACCGGCCGGCCCGTCAGCGCGGCGCGGACACCGCGCCGTCGCGCTCCCAGCGGTAGAAGCACTGCGCCATGGCGTCCTTCGGACCGCGCCAGGTCCGGGGGTCGTACGGCCGGACGTACGCCGTCAGCCGGTCGCTGACGGCGCGGAACTCCGGATGGTCCACGGCCCGGGCGATGGCCGGTCCGGGGTCCCGCTCGCTCTCGATGAGGTGCATGTACACGTCGCCGAACTGGAAGAGGCTGCGCCGGGCGACGCCCACCAGTCGCGGCAGTTCACCGCGGTCGGATTCGGCGAACACCTCCGCGATGTCCGGAGCCGCCCCCGGTTCCATCCGGGCGACGATCAGGGTGTGGTGCACTGAAGGGGTCCCTTCTCAGTCGGCCATCGCCGCGGGCCTGCCGGCCCGCCGGGCGCGCTCCTCGATCCGGTCCCGGATGAGAGCCATCTGGACACGGGAGTTGCGGTTGATGTTCTGCGTCATCCACGTGTCGTCGACCGGCGCGTCGGGCTTCATCGCGAAGTCCTGCGTCCACCGCATGCGCACACCCTCGGGGAGTTGCGCGTACTCCCAGCGGATGTCCATGTACCGGAAGGGGCCCGTCTCCACGCGGTGGGCCCGCACGGTGAGGGCGTCGCGGTCGGCGGTCCGCTGTGACACCCAGCTCCACACCGTGCCGTTCTCGTCCGGGTGCATGGTCAGGCGGAAAGTGGTGGTGTCGCCGTCGCGGGAGAGGATCTCGACAGACGCGTACTCGCTGAACAGCCGCGGCCAGTTCTCGATGTCGTTGGTCATCTCCCAGACGAGGTCCAGGGGCGCGGCGATGACGATCTCGTTCTCGGTGTGCCCTGCCATCTCACGCCTCCACGGTGAGGACGCCGTTGACGAAGTCGAGGAACTCGCGGGGGGTCCTGCACTGCTCGGCCCGTTCCGGCATGTCCCGGTCGTAGCGCTTCTCCAGCTCGCCCACGACGCCCAGCAGCCCGAGCGAGTCGAGGCCGAAGGCGTCGAAACCGGAGTCGGCCCGCTGCCGCAGGTCACCGGGGTCCACGGCGACGCCCGCCGTCTGCTTCATCAGTGCGGCCAGTTCCTCGACGGTCACCTGGCCCGTCATCTGGTCGGTCATGCGGATGCACTCCTTCGGTCGGTGGGGTGTCCGGCGCCGCGCCGTAGCACGAGTGCCGCGTTCGATCCCATGAGCCCCCGGCTGAGGACCAGGGCGGTGCGCAGCTCCGCGGAGCGAGCCCGGCCGGCCACCAGATCCAGGTCATGGCAGACGTCGAAGACGTTGGGAGTGGGGGGCACCAGGCCGTGCTCCATGGCGAGCACGGCCGCCGCGGCGTCCAGCACCGGCGCCCCGCAGTAGGCACGTCCGGTCCCCGACTTCGGTGCGGTGACGGGCACGCGCCGGCTGTGCGGACCCAAGGCGTCGGTGATCGCCAGGGCCTCGGCCCGGTCGGCCTCGGCCGTGCCGAGGGCGTCGGCGAACACGACGTCGACCTCCTCGGGCGCGCAGGCCGCCTCTGCCAGCGCGGCGCCGATCGCCCGGGCCAGCCCCTCGCGGGAGCACTCCCAGCGGGACGCCCCGGTGAAGGTGGCGGCGTGGCCGGCCACCACGGCCCGGGGCTCGGCCCCGCGGTCGAGGGCCGCGCCCTCCTCCTCCAGTACGAGCATCGCCCCGCCCTCGGCGGGCACGAAGCCGCGTGCGTCGGAGGTGAAGGGGAGGTAGGCGCGCCCTGGATCCTCCTCGGTGCTGAGCTCGGGATAGCCAAGCTGGCAGACCATCGAGTACGGGGCCAGCGGCGCCTCGGCCGCCCCGGCGACGACGGTGTCGGTGCCGCGCGCCACGGCGCGGGCGGCGTGCGCCAGGGCGTCCAGACCGCCCGACTCGTCGGCGGCCACCACGCCGCAGGGGCCCTTGAAGCCGCCGCGGATGGAGATCTGGCCGGTGCTGGCCGCGTAGAACCAGGCGATGGACTGGTACGGGCCGACGTGGCGCGAACCCCGCCCCCACAGCATCTGCAGCTCGCGCTGCCCGAACTCGCCACCGCCGGAGCCCGCGGCGGTGACCACTCCCACCGAGTAGGGGGAGCCGACGTCGGCCCGGCCGAACCGGGCGTCCTCCAGGGCGAGCGTGGTGGCGGCCATCGCGAAGTGGGTGAACCGGTCGGTCTGGACGAGGTGGCTGCCCTCGATCACGGCTGCCGGGTCGAAGCCGCGGACCTCGCCCGCGACCTTCAGCGGCAGATGGCCGCAGCCCTCCCGGGAGACCCGGTCCAGAAGGCTGTGGCCCTCCGCGGCCGACTTCCAGAAGGCATCCGCGCCGATTCCGCCCGGTGACACGACTCCGATGCCGGTGACGACCGCGCGCCGGGCGCCTGGCGGGTTCATGGTGTCCTCCCGCCCGGCCCGCTCAGCACCACCGCGGACTGGAAACCACCGAAGCCGCTGCCCACCGACAGCACGTTCCGCAGCCTCCGCTCACGTGCCGCGCGTGGCACGTAGTCCAGGTCGCACTCGGGGTCCGGGGTCTCGTAGTTCGCGGTGGGCGGCACCACCTGGCGGTCCAGGGCCTGGACGCAGGCGGCGACCTCGATGGAGCCGATGGCGCCCAGGGAGTGGCCCACCATGGACTTGATCGAGCTCATGGGCGTGTCGTAGGCGTGGGCGCCCAGGGAACGCTTGACCGCCGCGGTCTCGTGGCGGTCGTTCTGCCGGGTGCCCGAGCCGTGCGCGTTGACGTAGTCGATGTCCGAGCCGTTCAGGCGTGCGTGGTCCAGGGCGGTGTCGATCGCCCGCGCCATCTCCAGGCCCTCACTGGTCAGACCGGTCATGTGGTAGGCGTTGCCGTAGGTGGCGTAGCCGGTGATCTCGCAGTACACGCGGGCGCCGCGGGCCCGGGCGTGCTCCAGCTCCTCCAGGACCAGCACCGCGCCGCCCTCTCCCATGACGAAGCCGTCGCGGTCGGCGTCGAACGGCCGGGAGGCGTGCGCGGGGTCGTCGTTGTTCGGGGAGGTGGCCTTGATGGCGTCGAAACAGGCCATGCTGATCGGTGAGATGGGTGAGTCGGCCGCGCCGGCGAGACAGACGTCCATACGGCCCTCCTCGATGGCGTGGAAGGCGTAGCCGAGGGCGTCCAGTCCGGAGGTGCAGCCGGTGGAGACGGTCTGCACCGGGCCGCGGGCACCGAACTCCTCGGCGACCGCCGAGGCGAGCGTGCTGGGCGAGAACGCGCGGTGCAGGTGCGCACCGGCCTGCCGGTGGTCGACGTCCCAGCGGGAACCCCGCTCGCTGACCAGGACGTAGTCGTGCTCCAGACGGGTGGTGCCGCCGACCGCGGTGCCCAGGCTGACACCCAGGCGCCAGGGGTCCTCGCGCTCCGTCTCCAGGCCGGCGTCGCCGACCGCCTCGGCCGCGGCGACTAGCGCGAACTGTACGTAGCGGTCGCAGCGTTCGGTCTGCTCCACCGTCAGGCCGTGCGTCCATGGATCGAAGTCGCACTCCGCGGCGATCCGTGAGCGCAGGCCGGCGGGGTCGAACAGGGTGATGCCCCGGGTCGCGGTGCGGCCGTTCGCCAGGAGGTCCCAGAAGGCCTCGGTGCCGATCCCGCCCGGTGCCACCACGCCCAGCCCGGTGACGGCCACGCGTCGCGTCACGAGGACACTCCGGCCGGCTGGGCGTCCGCGGTCTTCTCGGTGTCGACGTGCCCGAGTTCCGGCCTGGGGGCCAGCGGCCCCAGGTGGAAGACGAGGCGGGCCTCGGTGTCGCCGACGTTGCGGAACCGGTGCCGCATGTACGCGGGGATCATCAGCCCCTGGTCGGGGGCGAGGGGGTGGGGCTCCCCGTCCAGGTCCACCTCGAGGCGGCCGCTGACGACGTACACGAACTCCTCGGAGTACGGGTGGTAGTGCTCACCGATGCGGTCGCCGGGCTCCACGATGGCCAGGCCCATGAAGCCGCTGGTGGAACCGACGGTGGTGGGGGTGAGCATGGCGCGCAGGTCGCCTCCGCGCCTGCGGTTGGGCGCGGTCTCGGACAGGTCGACGATGCGTGGGGGCTGCTGGGTCATGGTCGTTCGCTCCGTGGGAGTGGGGAGGGACGGGCGGGCGGTGTGCGTGCGGAACCGGCCGACGCCGCGGCCGGCGGGATCAGGAGTGCGGTGCTCTGCGGTCGGTGAGGAGACGCATGCCGGTGTGCGCCAGCAGACGCAGGAGGCCGCGTTCGTCCGCCGGAGGCTCTTCGAGGCCGAGTGTCTCGAGGTCGAGCAGGCCGGCGGCCTCGGTGAGGGCGCCCGGTTCACCGAGGCCGAGAACCCGGGCGGGGACGGAGTCCGGTTCGGCCTCCACCTCGACCATTCGTACGACGATGTCGTCGCGCTGGAAGACGGTGACGGCGCGGACCGGGTCGTGCGGGCTGTTCGCGGCACTCTCCTCGTGCCGGGCGATCAGCCGTGCCAGGTCCGTGCCACGGCCCTCCCGGGCCGGGTAGCACAGGGCGTGCCGCCGGGCCCCGGACGACCCCGGCCCGCCGGAGGCGGTTCGGTGTACGGCCGGCATCGCCGCGCGGGTGAGGAAGACCCGTGCGGACTGCGGGTCGCCGAGGTCCCGCTCCCGCTCCAGGTGGGGGGCGAGGGCCTCCTCGACCGCACGGACCTCGGGCCGGCCGATGGCGTGTCCGAGCGCGGCCGACAGGTCGCCTCGCACCTCGACGATCTGCACGACCCGGTTGCCGTGCACGAACACCGAGGTGCGCAGCAGCCGGGTTACTTCGTCCACCCCGGGCTCGGGCGGAGCGAAGCCGGACAGAATCTCCGCGACCTTGGACTCGCTGCCGGACCGGACGGTGTAGGTCAGGGCGTGGTGCACCGTGCCGTCACCCAGGCGGACGGGCGGCCGTGACCGGCCCCCGCCCGGAGCTGCCGTGGCGCGCCCGCCGCCGCGGGTCTCCCTGAGGATGCCGAAACGCAGTGGCCGCATGGTGCGGACGCAGGCGCGCAGCGGCCTGACCGTCTCCAGGTGCTCCTCGCTGTTCACCCAGGCGAGGAAGGGGGGCGCGCTCTCCCACTCGCTGGTGATGAGCCACTGGGACGGGTTCTCGATGGACTGGCAGAGCTGGTCGCTGATGTGGCCGGGCACGGAGGCCACCTGGGCGCACATGCGCTCGTAGGCGTCGAGGAAGCGCTGCTGGGCTCCCTCCTGAAGGTCCACCAGCAGGACGGCCCGGAGCCGGGAGCCGTCGAACACCGACTGGGAGACACGGCCCGACACCTGGGGCTCGCGACCCGAGACCGTCATCCTGTGAACCTTTCCGTTGGCGAACGGATGGACTGCCGAGGACGTTGACTCGGCGTCAGTCTTCATGACAACTGATCATGTGACGCTCTTTCCGGACACGCAAACCGCCAGAATCAACCGGGTGAAGAGCGGGCGAAAGAGACGCTCCGGTGGCATTCATAAGCGTCCCGGGCGTGCGTGCGCGCGCACCGGTGAAATCAATGTGCTGGAGGAAAGAGATGAACGAAGAAGCCGACCACAGGACCCCCGTTCTCATCGTCGGCGGCTCCCTGGTGGGCCTGTCCGCCTCGCTGTTCCTCGGTCGCCTCGGCGTGCGGCACACGCTGGTCGAACGGCACGCGGGGACCTCGACCCACCCACGGGGGCGCGGCAACAACGTGCGGACGATGGAACTGTTCCGGGTGGCGGGTGTCGAGCCGGGGATCAAGGAGGCGGCGTCAGTCCTGTCCGGCAACCACGGCATCCTCCAGACCCCCTCGCTGACCGGGGACGAGGGCCGGTGGCTCTTCCAGGAGATCGACCCGGGCGGCGCACTCGCCCGCGTCAGCCCTAGCGCCTGGTGCCTGTGCAGCCAGAACGACCTGGAGCCGGTCCTGCTGGAGCGCGCCCGCGAACTCGGCGGCGACCTGCGGTTCTCCACCGAGCTGATGACGTTCGAGCCGGACCCGGACGGGGTCACGGCCGTGGTCAAGAGCAGGGAGACCGGGGAGCACACCACCATCCGTGCCGACTACCTCGTCGCCGCGGACGGCCCGCGCAGCCCGGTGCGCGAGAATCTCGGCATCGGCCACAGCGGCCCCGGAGAGCTGTTCCACAACGTGAGTGTCACCTTCCGCTCCCAGGAGCTCGCCGAGGTGGTGGGCGACCGGCGCTTCGTCATGTGCTATCTGACCGGCCCGGAGGCGGACGGGGCCCTGCTGCCGGTCGACAACCGGGAGCACTGGGTCTTCCACATGCCCTGGCACCCCGAGAACGGCGAGACCCTGGAGGAGTTCACCGACGAGCGGTGCGCCGAGCACATCCGCCGCGCGGTCGGCGTGTCCGGGATCGACGTGGAGATCACCGGAAGGGCGCCGTGGCACGCGGCGGAACGGGTGGCCCTGCGCTACGGTGCCGGCCGCGTCCTCCTGACCGGCGACTCGGCCCACGAGATGTCCCCCACCGGTGCGTTCGGCTCCAACACCGGCATCCAGGACGCGCACAACCTGGCCTGGAAGCTGGCCGCCGTACTCGGGGGCTGGGCGGGGCCGGGCCTGCTGGAGACCTACGACGCCGAGCGCCGCCCGGTCGCGCAGGCCACCGCCGCCCGCGCCTCGGCACGTTCCGCGGAGCACAAGCACCCCGGCTACACCCCCGCTCCCGGAGCGGAGGGCCGCGGTCCGCAGGGCGGCATTCTCGCCGTGGCCGTCGGATACCGCTACCCGCGGGGCGCCGTCGTGGGCGCCGACCCCGAGGCGCCGCCCGTCCCCGGAAACCTGCGGCTGACGGGCGAGCCGGGCAGCCGGGCGCCCCATATGTGGCTCAGCCGCGCCGGGGAGCGGATCTCGACCCTGGACCTGTACGAGCGGTCCCTGGTCCTGATTACCGGAGCCGGTGCGGCGGCCGGGTGGTACGGGGCGGCCGGCCGGGTCGCCGAGAAGCTTTCCGTGCCACTGGAGCCGTACCGGATCGGCTCCGGGCCGGACGCCGACCTCGTGCCCGAGGACGGCGCGGACTGGGCGCGCATCCACGGGACGGAGCCGGACGGCGCGGTGCTGGTGCGCCCTGACGGGTTCGTGGCGTGGCGTTCGGCCGGGCCGGTCCCGGATCCGGAGGAGGTGCTGTGCCGGGCCGTCTCATCGGTGCTGGCACTGGACTGACGGCCACCCGGCCGCCGGGCCGGGCCGCGGGGCTCATCCGGCGGGCTGGCCGGGTGGGCGGAAGCAGGCGGTGACGGCCTTGCCGCCCGCGCAGGGACGGGCCTCCCACTCGTCCGACAGAGCGTCGACGAGGAACATGCCGCGCCCCGACGTCCGCTCGGCGCTGGGCGGACGGGGCGCGGGGAGGTCGGCGGAGGAGTCGCGCACGCTCACGTGCAGGCAGCGGTCGTCCCACGCCAGCACCAACTGGGCGGTGCTGTGCGCGTGCACGTGCGCGTTGGTCACCAGCTCCGAGACGGTCAGCAGCACCGCGTCCACCGTCTCCGGGGCCGACTCCGTCCAACCCAGCGATTCCAGATGGCCGCGCGCCCATTCCCGCGCGGCCCTCACCCCACTGGCCACCGGCAGTGACCGCGCCCACCCCACGGCCCGCAGCGACGACTCGCACACGACGGTCCACCTCCCTGCTCACTGCGGAGCTTCTACCCCCGGTGGGCCGGTACATGGCGCGGCGCCCACGAGGCCGGAGGGACATGGCCGGTCCGCGTCTGTGGTCCGGGGGCGGTGGCATGCCGCGTGGCGCCGAGGGGCACGAGCCCTCCATGCGTTTGGCGGTTGTGGACGTGGGGTCCAAGACGGTGCGGCTCGTGGTGGCTGACTGCGGTGGTGACATACCGCTGCCGGTGCACACGGCCAAGCGGCGGCTGAGGCTGGCCGAGTACGTGGAGCCGGACGGACGGCTCGGTGAGCGGGCGGTGGACGCCGTGGTGGCCGCGGTCGCCGAGGTGAGGGAGGAGTCCGCCCGCTGGGGTGTGGAGCAGCCCTTCGCCTTCGCCACCGCGGTCATCCGGGACGCGCCCAACCGTCACCGGGTGCTGGAGGCCGTCCACGGCGGGACCGGGGTGCCCCTGTACGTCATGTCGGGCGTGGCGGAGGGGGAGTTGTCCTTCCTGGCGGCCCGGCAGTGGATGGGCTGGCAGGCGGGACCGATGGTGCTGCTGGACCTCGGCGGCGGCTCGCTGGAGGTGGCCTTCGGCCGGGACACGACGCCCGGCTTCGTGGCCTCCCTTCCGCTGGGGGCGGGGCGGATGACGCGCGAGTACTTCGGGGAGGCGGACCCTCCGCCGGGCGGCGCGATCAGGGAACTGAGACGCCGTGTACGTCATGAACTGCGGGATGCGGCGGTCCGGATCCACTGGGAGCGCCCCCGTACCGCCGTGGCCGTCTCGCGCACCTTCCAGCAGTTGGCCCGCCTGTGCGGAGCCCCTCCCGGGAAACTGGGGCCCTTCGTCACACGTCGCATCGAGCGCGGGGCCCTCAAGGCGGCGGCGGAGCGGCTGGCCGCCCTGCCCGCGGCCGCCCGCGCGGAGCTGCCCGGCATCTCCGCCGCCCGAGCCCGGCAGTCCCTGGCCGGGGCCGTGATAGCGCACACGGCCATGCGGTGCATGGAGATAGAGAGCGTCACGCTCTCTCCGTGGGGGCTGCGCGAGGGCGTCATGCTCAGGCAGATCCGGGAGCAGGCCCCGATGTGGCACGAGGCCCCGGTGGACATCCGCCGGACGGATTCCGTCCGGCGCGGTGTCGGCGCCCTGCCCCGCTCCCCGTCCGCCGACCGCGGCCGGCCCGGCGAACGGATGGTCAGGAACGTAGCGGTCGGAGAGGGGTGAGCGGACGCTGTTCGAAGCAGTGTCCGGCCGGGTTCGCGGAACAGGCGGCTCGGACCTCAGGGCGCGTCGATTTCGGTGATCAGGGCCTCGATGCGGGCGCGGATCTCGTCGCGGATGGGGCGCACGGCCTCCACGCCCTGTCCGGCGGGGTCGTCCAGCTTCCAGTCCAGGTAGTG
>NZ_JBXUOY010000207.1:0-9416 GCF_057196705.1 Streptomyces sp. ATLC9
TGCCCGGGGCGGGCGTGCCTTCGCCGCCGGCGGCCGGGCATCCGTCCTGCGCCGCGGCTCCGCACGGCGCGCCGGACTGCTGGAGCCGCATCTGCGGCATCTGGTGGAGGACGCGCGGGCCTTCCTGGGCCCCTCCCCCGAACACCCGTGGTACGCGGGCGCGGTCCTGCTGGCCGGGCGCGGCGGCACCGTCGCCCTCCACGAGGCCATCGGCCACGCGGTGCGCTACTCGGCCTACGACGAGGCCACCGGCGCCGGCGTCGAGCTCCCCGCCGGCGAACAGGTCCCCGCCACCCGCGAGACCGTCTACGACCTGGCCTCCGTCTCCAAACTGTTCACCGCGATCCTGGCGGTGCGGCAGATGGAGCGCGGAGCCCTGGAGCTGGAGGGCGCGGTCGCCTCCTACCTGCCGGAGTTCGGTGCGGCGGGCAAGGACGGGATCACCCTGCTGCACCTGCTCACCCACACCTCCGGGCTGACCGCCTGGCTCCCGCTGTACGCCGAGCCCACCCGGGAGGACCGGCTGCGGCGGCTGTGGCACGAGGAGCCCCTGGACCCGCCGGGCACGGTCTACCGCTACTCCGACCTCAATCTGATCGCCCTCCAGCTCGTACTGGAGCGGGTCACCGGCAAGAGGCTGGACACGCTGCTGCGCGAGGACGTCACCGGACCGCTGGGCATGCGATGGACCCGCTACAACCCTCCCGCCTCCTGGAAGCCGCGCATCGCCGCCACCGAGGACGCCCGCCGCCCCTGGTCGGGCCTGGAGCGGGGCATGGTGCACGGCGAGGTCCATGACGAGAACGCGTACGCCTTCGGCGGCGTGGCCGGCCATGCCGGGGTCTTCTCCCGTGCCTGGGACCTGGCCGTGCTGTGCCGCGCCCTGCTGAACGGCGGCGCGTACGGCGGCGCCCGCGTCCTGGAGCCGGAGTCGGTGGACCTGCTCTTCCGCGACTTCAACACCGCCTTCCCCGGCGACGAGCACGGCCTGGGATTCGAGCTGTACCAGCACTGGTTCATGGGGGCCATGGCGACCCCCCGCACGGCCGGGCACACCGGCTTCACCGGTACCAGCCTGGTGCTGGACCCGACCACCGACACCTTCCTGGTGCTGCTGGGCAACTCCGTCCACCCGGTGCGTACCTGGCGCTCCGGCAGCGCACCGCGTGTGGCCACCGCCACCCGTCTGGCCCGGGCCGTTCCGGTGCGCCCCGCCGAGGGGCGCGAGGCCTGGTTCTCGGGGATGGCGAGCGGCGCCCCGGCCGTACTCGCCCTGCCCGAGGTGGCTCTCGGCGGGGACGGCGAAGCGGAAGGCGTGACGGAAGACGTGGCGGAAGGCCGCACGAACGGCGCGGGCGGTACGGGCGGCGGCGTGGGTGCCCGGCTGCGCTTCCGGGTGTGGTGGGACACCGAGCGCGCCTTCGACGTCCTGCGCCTGGAGGCTTCCGGCGACGGTGGCGTGTGGGAGCCGGTGCCGTTCACCACCTCCCGTCCCGGCCGGGCCCCGGTGGAGCACCCGGAAGGAGCACTGCACGGCTTCTCCGGGCGGGTCTGGCACCGGGCCCTGGCGGACCTGGGCGCCTGGCGCGGCCGGGCGGTGCGGTTGCGCTGGCGGTACACCACCGACGCCCGCTACGTGGGGCGCGGCGCGTACGTCGACGGCATCCGGATCGAGGACGGCGGGCGCACGGTGTTCGACGGCTCGCGGCGCGGGGACGCCGGCCGCGTCACGGCCGAGGGCTGGTCGCTCTCGGCCGACTGACGCCCACCGCCGCCGGGCGCGCCCGGCGGCGGCCCGTCAGGCGATGCGCACGGTGGCCAGATCGGCGAGCCCCGAGACGGTGAGGACCGGGTCCAGCAGTGGCGGGGCGATCAGTTCCAGACGGTCGGCGTGGGCGAACAGCGCCGCCAGCCCGGCGCTGTCCAGGTAGTCCACGGCGGTGAGGTCCACCACCAGGCGTCCCTCGCCGCCGGCGGTCCGGTCCACCGCGGCCCGGAACTCGCCGACGTTGCTCATGTCGATCTCCCCCTCGGCCACGAGGACCGGGGTACCGTCTGGACGCCGCTGCTCGCTGAGCGTCAGGTGGGTGGTCAACGTGTGATCCTCACATGCATGTCTACGGTGGTTCCGGCATCGCCGGTGGCGATGCCGACCTGGTCCATGAGCGCGTGGATCAGGATCAGGCCGCGGCCGCGGTGGGCGTCGGCCTCCGGTCGCGGGGGCTTCCAGCTTCCGGTGTCGGTGACGGTCAGACGGAGGCCGCCGGCGGTGGCGGCGGCGCTCAGGCGCACGGTGCGGCCGGGATGGCCGCGGTGGCCGTGCTCGATGGCGTTGGCGCAGGCCTCTCCCACCGCGACCAGGACCGCCTGGGTCAGGCGCGGGCCGATCTCCAGCCGCTCCAGCCAGCCGCGCAGGGCGCCCCGCACGTGGGCGAGCTGGGCGGACTCGGCGGGGAAGGTCACCTCCAGGGGCGCGGGGTGGCGGTAGAGCAGCAGCGCCATGTCGTCGTCGTAGCCGCCGGCCGGTTCCAGACCGGTCCGGATGTCGTCGGCCAGCTCCTCCAGGTCCGCGTCGCGTCCTCGCCGGGCGGCGGCCGAGGCCTCGGCGATGCCCGCGTGCAGCGGCCTGCTGCGGCGCTCGATCAGGCCGTCGGTGTACAGCAGCAGGACGGAGGCCGGCGGCATGGTGTGTGTACCCGTGGGCCGGGGGCGGCCCGGCTTCACCGCCAGGGGGATGGAACGGCCCTGGTCGAGCAGTTCGGTGGTGCCGTCCGGGTGGGTGAGGATGCCCGGCGGGTGGCCGGCGCTGCTGTAGGCCAGCCGACCGGTCACGGGGTCGAGCACACCGCAGAAGACGGTGGCGCACGGCGCTCCGGGGATGAGGGCCGCGAACCGGTCGAGCGCGGTCAGCGCCTGGGCCGGATCGGCGAACTGCAGCAGCAGGGCCCGGCAGGCGCTGCGCAACTGGCCCATCACGGTGGCGGCCTCCAGGCCGCGGCCGACGCAGTCGCCGACGACGATGCCGATACGGCCGTCGGGCAGTTCGACGGTGTCGTACCAGTCTCCGCCGACCTCCAGAGGCCGGGCTGCGGGCTCGTAGCGGACGGCGAATCCCCGCGGGAGGCGGTCGGGGCCCAGAACGGCCCTCTGGAGGACCAGGGCGGTCTCGCGCTGCTGCTCGAAGGTGTGGACGCGTTGCAGCATCTGCCCGAGGTAGCCGCCCAGCACGGCCAGCAGGGTGTGGTCCTCGCCGATGAGGGGCCGCTCCTCACTGGCCTCGACCCACAGCGCCAGCGGTCCGCCGGGGTGTTCGAGGGTGATGCCGATCCCGGCCGGCCCGCCGGTGGCGACCGGGTGCAGGGGATTGCGTCCGCGCAGGGCCTCGACGGCCCCGCGGACCGGGTCGCCGGGCTCCCCCCACGCGGTGCCGGGCACCGCGGCGACCAGCCGGGCGTCCCGCTCCCGGTCGTCCCAGGTGACGGCCAGGGCGCGGGGGGCGCGCCACACCCGGCGCAGCTCGTCCAGAGCGGCCCGCAGGGCCTCGGGGACGCTCCCGGCTTCGGACAGCCGTACGCTCAGCGCGGCCAGGGCGGTCTCGCGCTGGGCGGTGAGGCGTTCGGCGGTGACGTCCCGGAAGGTGCCGACCACCATGCGCCTGCCGGTGTCGGGGTCGCGGACCTCGTTGAAGGAGGCGTACACCCACAGCCGGTGCCCGTCGCGGTGTTCGACGGGGGTGATGTAGCTGCCCTTCCTCTCGCCCACGACCTGGGCGAAGGCCTTCTCGATGGTCCGGTGGGCCTCGGGGTCGCTCTCCCGGTCGGGCCCCCAGGGGTGCTTGGGCCGGTGGGGGAGGTCCTCCGGACCGTAGCCGAGGATGTCGGTGAAGGCGGAGTTGATCTCGACGACGGCGCCCTCCTCGTCGCAGACGAAGAACGCCTCCTGGAGCGAGTCGACCAGGGCCGCGCGCCACTGCGTGTGGTGGTTGCGCAGCCGCGACAGCTTCACCGCGGCCCGTACCCGCGCCAGCAGCTCAGCGGCGGAGAACGGTTTGACCAGGTAGTCGTCGGCCCCCGCCTCCAGCCCTTCGATGGACGCCTCCTGGCCGGCCCGGGCCGACAGCAGCAGTACCGGGACCCCGGCGGTGCGGGAGTCGGCGCGCAGCGCCGTCACCAGCTCCAGACCGCCCATCCGGGGCATCATCACATCGCTGACGACCATGTCCGGGGCGTCGGCCCGGACCGCCTCCAGTGCGGCCCGCCCGTCGGCGACCGTGGTCACCCGGTAGCCGGTCTCCAGGATCCGCCGCAGGTACTCGCGCATGTCGGCGTTGTCGTCGGCGACGAGCACCCTGGCCCGCGCCGGCCCGGGAGCGGGCGGAGCCGGCTCCGTCCGTCCCGCGGACGGCGGCGCGGAACCCTCCCGCCCGGCCCCTCCGGCGTCCGGCAGCCATCGCAGCGCCTCCTGGAGGTAGGGATCGGCATCGGCGGCCACCGGGGCCGGGTCGGCGCCCCGGACCACCGAATCGGCCGGCAGATGCGCCGTCCCGAAGGGCAGGACGACGGTGAAGACGGTGCCCTCGCCCTCGGTGCTTCCGGCGGTGATGGTGCCGCCGTGCAGACCGACCAGTTCCTTCACCAGCGCCAGTCCGATGCCGCTGCCCTCGTTCGAGCGCGCCCGGACGTTCTCTATGCGGTGGAAGCGCTCGAACAGGCGCGGCAGCTCGTCCCGGGGCACCCCGGTGCCGGTGTCGGACACGCGCAGCACCGCCCCTCCGCCCTCGGCGCGCAGCGTCACGCCGATGGAGCCGTCGAAGGTGAACTTCAGCGCGTTGCTCAGCAGGTTGAGGACCACCTTCTCCCACATGCCCCGGTCGATGTGGACCGGTTCGGGCAGCGCCGGGCAGTCCACCTCGAAGTCCAGGCCGGCCCGGTCCACCGCGGAGCGGAAGACGCTGGCGAGCCCCGCGGTGACGGCCGCCAGATCCACCGGCTCGAACCGGGCCCGCATCCGCCCGGCCTCGATACGGGAGAAGTCCAGCAGGGTGTTGACGAGCTTGCCCATGCGCAGCCCGTTGCGGCGGACGACCTCCAGTTCCTCGCGGACCTGCTCGCCGGCTCCGGCCAGCTGCCCGCGCAGTTCCTCCAGCGGGCCCATGATCAGCGTCAGCGGGGTGCGGAACTCGTGGCTGATGTTGGAGAAGAACACGGTCTTGGCGCGGTCCAGCTCGGCGAGCTCCTCGGCCCTGCGCTGCTGGACCTCGTACGCCACGGCCCCGTTGACCAGCGCGGCGGTCTGCCGGGCCACCAGGTCCAGGAAGGTCCGGTAGCTGTCGTCCAGGACGCGTCCGGCACTGGCGGCCAGGGCGATCGCCCCGACGAGTCCCGCCCCGGTCTCGCCCGGCAGCGGCAGGACCACCGCCTGCGTCGGCGCCATGTCCCACCCTCCGGAGGGCAGCCGGCCGAACCGTCGTACGACGTCCTCGACCACCACCGGCTCGCCGGTGTCCAGCACCCGCTCCAGCGGCCAGCCCCCGGGGCCGTCCGGCAGGGGGCTCGGGGGCGTGCCCGGCGGACTGGCGGCGGCCAGGACCGGCTCACCGCCGGAGCCGCGCAGGTAGACCGCGGCGAACGGCACGTCCCGCTCCGCCCGGCCCAGGGCCCGGGCGACCAGTTCGCATGCCTCCCCCACGCTGCGGGCGGTGCCGGTCTGGGCTCCCAGATCCTGCAGCGCGGCCAGCCGGCGCTCGCCCACGACGCGCTCGGTGGTGTCGCTGACCGCGGTGAAGACCCCGCGCACCCGGCCGTCGTCGTCGTGCATCGGACTGTAGGAGTACGTCCAGTACGACTCCTCCAGATAGCCGTGCCGCTCCGTCTTCAGCAGCAGGTCCTCCGACCAGGTGGCCCGGCCGGTCTCCACCACCGACCGCAGCATCGGGCCGATCACGTTCCATATCTCGCCCCACACCTGCCTGCCCGGTTTGCCCAGTCCGGGGTGCTTGTCGCCCAGCAGGGGGAGATAGGCGTCGTTGTAGAGGAACCGCAGGTCCTCTCCCCACCACAGGATCATGGGGAAACGGGACGTCAGGCAGATGCGGCAGGCCGTGCGCAGGCTCGCCGGCCAGCCGGACGGGTCGCCCATCGGAGTGTCCGCCCAGTCGAAGGCGCGCATCCGCCCGGCCATCTCGCCGTCCCCCGGGAGGAGCGGCTCCAGCGGCCCGGCCTGGTTGGCGTCGCCCATCGCCCCTGCCCTCCTCACCCACCGCGCGCCCCGCGGTCCCGCGTCACCGATGCGCATATCCACCAGCACGGCGACGATGCGCCACAACCGGTCCCGTAGGATAAACACGGCCGGCCACGGCCTGCGGGGCGGTCGGCCCCTCGGGGTTCACCCTCTCCGGGAGCGGGCAGTCGATCGGCGTCCCCGCGAACGCGCGCCCCGGCGCCGCCCCGCCTCCCGGGCTGTGCCTTGCCGGGGTGAACGACCGGACCGACCAGCGCGTACAGGAGAACGGGTGCCCGACCGAGATCTGACCGTCACGCTGCACTCCCATCCCGCGGGTCCCTGCCTGCTGGAGGTGTCCGGCGAACTGGACCACCACACCGCCGACCGGATGCGCCAGGCGCTGAACGAGCTGCCCCGCGAGCGCGGGACCGCCGTCGTCATCGACCTGTCCGGCCTGGTCTACTGCGACTCCAGCGGCATCACCGTCCTGATCACGGCCTACCACCTCACGCAGGCCGTGGACGGCAGCCTGGCGCTGGCCGGTCTGGACGACGACATCACGCGCGTCTTCAAAATCGTCGGGCTGGACCAGATCTTCACCTTCTACGGCAGCGTCGAGGAGGCGGTCGCGACCCTCGCCGGCTGATCGCCGTCCCGGCCGGCGGCGGCTCCGGGACCGGTCCACGGGCCGCTGAGTCCTCCCGGGTGCCCGGAGGGCGACGGAGAGCCGGGGCCCGGCGGCCGGCGGCCGGCGAGGGCCCTGGCTCCGGCGCTCATGCCGTGGGTCCACACCGGGAGCCGCCCGGGGGAGCCGGGCGGCGGCCAGAGCGGGGCCCGCTGCCCGTCCACGCCTCCCGCACGGCGCGCCTCGGCGGTACGGCGGCCGAGTTCCACCGCGTCCCCGGGCCGCCCCTCCGGCTCCTTGGCCAGCAGGTCGAGAATGATCCGCTCCAGGTCGGCGGGCAGGTCGGGGCGGAGTTCGCGCGGCGGCCGGGGGTCGGTCTCACGGTGGCCCACGAGGATGCCCCAGGTGTCCTCCAGGTCGAAGGGCGGGGAGCCGGTGGCCATCTCGTACAGCACGCAGCCGAGCGAGTACAGGTCGCTGCGCTGGTCGAGGTGGGATCCGGTTATCTGCTCGGGCGACATGTAGTGCGGGGTGCCCATGGGGAAGCCGCCGGTGGTCCCGGCGGCCGGGCCCGTGCCGCACTCCGGCCGGGCGATCCCGAAGTCGCAGATCTTCACGGTGCCGTCCGCCGTGCGCATCACGTTGGCGGGTTTGAGGTCGCGGTGGACGATGCCCCGGCCGTGGGTGTAGGCGAGGGCGGCCGCCATCTGCTCGGCGATGTCGAAGAGGTCGGGTACGGGCAGCGGCCGGCGTCCGCCCAGCTTCAGGAGCCGGCTGAGGTCGTGCCCGTTCAGCAGCTCCATCACCAGGTAGAGGACTCCGTCGTGCTCTCCGAAGTCGTGGACGACGGTCACACCGCGGTGCTGGAGCGAGGCCGCGACGCGCGCCTCGCGGCGGAAGCGCTCACGCAGCGTCCCGATGGCGTGCGGGTCGTCCTGGCCGCCCATCGGCTTGAGGCACTTGACGGCGACCTCGCGGTCCAGCGACTCGTCGTGCGACCGCCACACCTGCCCCATGCCGCCGCGCCCGACGAGGTCCAGCAGCCGGTACCGGCCCTGGATCAGTGTGCCCTGCCTCATCGCGCGCCGCCGCCCCTCCCGCCCGTGCCGCCCCGGCCCGTCCAGTATGGGCCCTTGCCCGGCCGGGCGGTAAGGCGGTGGTCCGGTGCTTGAGCGTGCCGGGGTTTCGGCACGGGCCGTGCGGCAACTGAGGATCGGGGGGATTGACCCGGTCCGCCCGGCCCGCCCAGCCCAGTACGAGGAGACGCCGATGTCCCGACCCGTGCCCCTGCGCGTACGCGGCACCCGGGAGGGCTTCCGGCAGCTCGCGCGGCTGCGCCACGCCCCCGCCTTCCACCCCGACGGCCTCACCTGTGCCGGTGAGCTGACGATGCCCGGCCTCACGGGGACCGCCTGGGGCGTTCCCTGGCTGGACGGGCTGGGCCGGTACGAGTGCGTGGTGCGGTTGTCCCGGGGCGCCGGCCTGCCACGGCCGCTGCCCGACTGGCTCGGACTCGCCGTCCGGGCGCTGGACGCGGGCGGGCCCGGCCGGCCCGTGGACCTGCTGCTGACCAGCAGCGCCCGCTCTCCCGTACTGCGCCGGCTGCCCCTGCCGCGCGGCGACGTGCTGGGGGGCCCGTACAGCACCCTGCTCGCCTACCGGGTCGGCGGGCGCGGCATGGTGCTGGCAGCCTTCCCCCGCCGCCGGCTGCGTCCGGTCCACGGCAGCCCTGCCGCCCTGCGGCGGGCGCTCGCGGACGGGCCGCTGGTGTTCGACCTGCGGGCGGCCGAACCGATGGGCCGCTGGCGGACCTTCGCGGTACTCACCGTCCGCTCTCCGCGGCGGGAGCCTCCCCGCTCCACCCCGGGCTTCGACGTCCACCGCAACAGCCTGCCGGGGATGGCGCCGGGCACGGCCCTCGCGTCGGTGCGGCCCGCCGCGTACGAGGGATCCCGGGAGGGCCGCGGCTGAGGAAGCGTCACCCGGGCCGTTTCCGTCCGGGAGGCGCGGGTACTCCGAACCGGCCGCTGTCCGATCCCGGGTGGAGATGATGACGATGGCCGGCACGGGCCCGAGGATCACGGGCACGGCGCGCCGCGCGCCGGTGAGCACCGCGGCCATGGTGGTGTCGTTGGTCTTCCTGCTGGTGGGGATCCTGGGGTTCATCCCAGGTATCACCACGGACTACGGCGAGATGCAGTTCGCGGGACACGAGTCGCGGGCCCAGCTGCTCGGTGTCTTCCAGGTGTCGGTCCTGCACAACCTGGTGCACCTCGCCTTCGGCGTCGTCGGTCTGGCAATGGCCCGCAGTGCCGCCGGGAGTCACCGAGCTCCCCTTCGTCGGCAACGCCACCCTGCTGATCCGCTACGGCGAGCTGACGCTGCTGACCGACCCCGATTTCCTCCACCGCGGCCAGTACGCCTACCTGGGCAAGGGCCTGCTGTCCCGGCGGACGGGGGAACCGGCCCTGCGGGTCGAGGAGCTGCCGCCGGGCCGGTCGAGGAGACCGGCCCGGCGCGGCCGGGGGGGGGCAGTGCCGCCGCGGCGGTCTCCCCGGCCTGCCCGGGG
>NZ_JBXUOY010000208.1:0-9416 GCF_057196705.1 Streptomyces sp. ATLC9
CCCGCGCGCGGCGCCCGCGGCCGGGCGCGCCGCCCGCCCGCCGCGCCCGCCCCGGCGGGGCGCGGGTCAGCGCAGGTGGTCGAGGAAGGCGGCCCAGGCGTCCGGGCTGACGCCGAGGACGGGGCCGGCGGGGCGCTTGCTGTCGCGGACGGGGACTATGCCGGGTACGTCGTCGGCCACCTCGACGCACTCGTTGTTGCCGCCGCTGTGTGTACTGCTGCGCCACGTCGCGACCGACAGGTCCGGGGTGCTGTGGCGTGTGCTCTTCATGCTCTGTGCTCCTTGGCCCTGCGGTGGATGACGGCACGGGACTCCACCGGAGAGAGCGCCGATGTGCGTGCGGCGTCGAACAGATCCCGGTATCGGGCGACCTCCGCCTCACGCTCAAGCCACATGGAGCCGGTCGGGCTGTCCGCCAGCACCACGTCAAGCGCCCCCTCTTCGGGGAAACCCAGCACTACGTACGGGCCGAACATACTCGCATGGGCTCCGCGGGAGAACGGCAGTACTTGGACAGTCACGTTGGGATGCTCGGAGGCGTCCAGGAGGTGCTGTAGCTGAGTCCTCATGACGTCCGGCCCTCCGACCTGCTGGAGAAGCACGGCCTCCGAGATGACGGACCAGAGGCGCAGCGGGGACTCGCCGGTCAGCCTCTCCTGGCGTGCGAGGCGCACCTGCGCGAACCTCTCGATCTCCTCCGCCTTCTGCCACTGCTGCGAGGCCACCGTCACGGCCTGGATGTACCCGGGTGTCTGGAGCAGTCCCGGAACGAGCTGCGCCTGGAAGGTGCGGATGGAGTCCGCCATGGTCTCCATCGCGATGTAGTCGCGGTAGGTGTCCGCGAGAACGGAGCTGTACTGGTTCCACCACCCCTGCCTGCGGCGGCGGTTGGCCTTGCGTGCCAGCGCGGCCAGTCGCTCGCGAAGGTCGGGGTCCGATACCCCGTAGGCATGCAGCATGGCGGTCAGGTCCGGGAGCCGGACCGCCACCCGGCCGTTCTCGATTCGGCTGATCTTGCCCTTGGTGCAGTCGAGGGCCTCGGCGGCCTGGACGGTCGTCAGTCCTGCCGCTTCCCGCAGCCGCCGCAACTCGTCTCCGAGTTGGCGGCCGAGAACGGTGGACGGGTTCGGGGTGTTGCTCTTCGCAAGCATGCCGACACGTTTAGCAGAGCAGCAGGCTTCACGGAATGGTATTAATCCGAAAGAGGGAACATCGCCATCATCTTTGCTGGAAACGTTGCAAGTGCGCTCGATCCGCTCTCATTCTGCTGGTCATGGACACCGGAGTCCCACGGCCAACTGGCCGCTTCCGCAGGGGACTCCGGCCGAGCGTCGATTCCCTGGGAGCTGCCATGGCCGCACCGCATCACGTCTCCTTCCGGCTTTCTCGCCGTCGCGGCAGCGTGCCCAGAGCGCGGGCGCTGCTGGGGGCGGTGCTCAGTGAGTGGCGGGTCGGGCAGGACGTGCTGGAGACGGCGGAGCTGGTGCTGTCGGAACTGGTCACCAACGCGGTGCGCGTACGGGTGCCGAACGACCGGCAGGTGGGGGTGAAGATCGCGCACTCGCGGGCGGACGGCCTGCTGCGGCTGGAGGTGAGCGACGCGGGGGACGGGTGGCCCAGGGTGCGCGACCCAGGGGAGGACGACACCGGCGGGCGCGGCCTGCTGCTCGTGGAGGCGCTGGCCCACCGCTGGGGGGTGCGCAGGCGCGCGTGCGGGATCGGGAAGACGGTGTGGGCCGAACTGAAGGCCCCGGATCTGGTGGCCGTGCCCGTCGAGAGGGAGATCGCGGCGGTGACGGCCCAGTCCGGCCAGCGGGTCAGGCTCTGGGGTGTGTGGAAGACGATCCGCAGCGTCAGGGGGGAGCGGTCGCCGCTGGGCGGGCTCGTCATGGTGCTGGGGCTGGACGACGGCCCGGCGATGCGCGTGGACGCCGCCGAACCGCTGGTCGTCATGGACGGTGACGCGGACGTGACCGCCGGGACCGCCGGGACCGCCGTGACCGCCGACGCGGACCGGTCGGCGGACGGGAACGAGGCGGACCGCGCGGTCAGCGGGAGAACGGGGGAGGGGCCGGAGCACTACACTGGCCGCCGGACCGGAACACAACCTCAAGGAGACACGGGACCGTGACGGCCATCGTCGACGAGTTCAGGTGGCGCGGGCTGCTCGCCCAGTCCACCGACGAGGACGCATTGCGCAAGGCCCTGGCGAACGGCCCCGTCACGTTCTACTGCGGCTTCGACCCGACCGCGGCGAGCCTGCACGTCGGGCACCTGGTGCAGGTGCTCACCGTCCGCAGGCTCCAGCAGGCCGGGCACCGGCCGCTGGCCCTGGTGGGCGGCGCGACCGGGCACATCGGCGATCCCCGGCCGACCGCCGAGCGCACCCTGAACGACGCGGAGACCATCGCCGGGTGGGTGACCCGGCTGCGCGCGCAGATCGAGCCGTACCTCTCCTTCGAGGGCGACAACGCGGCGGTCATGGTCAACAACATGGACTGGACCTCGGGCCTGTCCGTGATCGGGTTCCTGCGGGACATCGGCAAGCACTTCCGGGTGAACAAGATGCTCACCAAGGAGTCGGTCGCCCAGCGCCTCGCCTCCGACCAGGGCATCAGTTACACGGAGTTCAGCTACCAGCTGCTGCAGGCCATGGACTTCCTGGAGCTGTACCGCCGCTACGGCTGCACCCTCCAGACCGGCGGCAGCGACCAGTGGGGCAACCTCACGGCCGGCCTGGACCTGATCCACCGCCTTGAGCCGCACGCCGAGGTGCACGCGCTGGCGACGCCGCTGATGACGAAGGCGGACGGCACCAAGTTCGGCAAGACGGAGACCGGCACGCTCTGGCTGGACCCGGAGATGACCACGCCGTACGCGTTCTACCAGTTCTGGCTGAACACCGACGACCGGGACATCTCGCGGTACATGCGCATCCTCTCCTTCCGCTCCCGAGAGGAGCTGGAGGAGCTGGAGAGGATGACCGAGGAGCGGCCGCAGGCCCGTGCCGCGCAGCGCGCGCTCGCCGAGGAGCTGACCACGCTGGTGCACGGCGCCGACCAGTGCGCGGCCGTGATCGCCGCCTCGAAGGCGCTGTTCGGGCAGGGCGACCTCGCCGGGCTGGACGAGGCGACGCTGGCCGCCGCGGTCTCCGAGCTCCCCGGCGCCAGGGTGGGCGAGCTCGGGCAGATCACCGACCTGTTCGCGCGGGTCGGCCTGGTGGCGAGCAAGTCGGCCGCCCGCCGCACGGTGAAGGAGGGCGGCGCCTACGTGAACAACGCGAAGGTGACCGCCGAGGACGCCGTCGCCACGGCCGACCAGCTGCTGCACGGACGCTGGCTGGTGCTGCGGCGCGGCAAGAAGAACCTGGCGGCCGTCGAGGTCACCGGGGCCTGACGCGGCCCGGACGCTCCGGGCGAGGCGCCGTCCACGCGGGAGACCGCGCGGGCGGCGCCTGCCGTCGTGCCCGTCACTCCGTCCCGCCCGGCTCGGGGGACGGCCGCCGGGGCCCCGGTCGCGCGCCTCCGCCCGGCCCCGTCAGTGGGCGAGGTCGGCGCGGGTGGCGGCGATGCCCCCGGGGGCCTGGACGTGCGCCTCGGCGGACAGAGACGTACCGAGGGAGCGTTCCGTTCCGCGGCTTCCCCTCCGCCGTTCCCGGGGGCGGACGCGGGGACGGCCGGGCTATACTTGGTCCACCGCTTAGTCCACCTGGTGACCGGAATGTGGGGCAGCCGTGGAAGCAGCTCGGCAGTACAACGTGCACGAAGCCAAGACACAACTCTCCCGGATCCTCGAGCAGGTCGCCACCGGTCAGGAGGTGGTGATCAGCAAGGCGGGGGAGCCGGTGGCCAAGGTGGTGCCCCTGCGGCCCAAGGTGAGGCGGACCGGCCGTGGTTCGCTCAAGGGTCTCGTCCACATCCCGGACGACTTCGACGAACTGCCCGACGACATCGCCGACGCCTTCGGGATGCGCTGATGCGACTCCTGCTCGACACCCACGTGGTCCTGTGGTGGCTGGACGACTCCCCCGAGCTCTCCGGTGAGGTCAAGGACCTGCTCGACACGGAACCCGCCGTGTACGTGAGCGCGGTGACACCCTGGGAGATCTCCATCAAGCAGTCCCTCGGCAAGCTCGAAGGGCCGGCGGACCTGGCCGAGCGTGTGCGTGACAGCCAGTTCACCGGCCTGCCCGTCACCGCCGGGCACGGAGTGCGGGCAGGCCGGCTTCCGGAGCACCACAGAGACCCCTTCGACCGGATGCTGGTCGCCCAGGCGCAGACCGAGGGGATGACCCTGGTGACCCGCGATAAGTGGATCCCGCAGTACGACGTGCGGGTCATGTCCGTCTGAGGCCCGGACGCGGACGGCCGGGCCGGTGCCGGGCCGTACCTCAGGCAGCGGTCCGGAGCGGGAAGGACGCCCGGATCGTCTTGCCCTCGCCCGGACGGAGGGCGACGGTGACCTCGGTGGCCAGCTCGCGCACCAGCAGCCAGCCGAAGCCGCCGGGGACGGAGGGGTTTATCTGGACCGTCCTGGGCCGCCGGACACTGGCGTCCGAGACCTCCACCAGCACGCCGCCGTCCCCGGGGGCCAGGCGGAAGCCGGTCACCCCGCCGGCGTGGCGGACCGCGTTGGACACCAGCTCCGAGACCCCCAGCAGCACGGCGTCCACATCGGCCTTCGAGGCGTCCGGCTCGGCCACCCGGAGGAAACCGCGTGTCATCTCCCGCGCCCGGTCCCCGGACTGTGGCGGGCGGCTGGTCAAGCGCTCCGGTGGGCGGCCTTCCCTGTGCATCGGTCCTCCTCGCTTCGGAGCTGCTTTCCCAACTCCACTGCATCGTCTGCCCCCGAGTGCGCCGCCGAACACAACCGGATCCGGTGATCCGGGTTCCTTCCCGGAAGGAGGAGGGGGATACCGAAAAAACCGGCACAGTCGCTGGCATATGCAATGAGGGAAAGGCGTCCGCGGTCGCGAGAGGCGAGCGGGGCGAATCCATGAGTGCCCGCCGCAGAGAGGTCCGCGAAGGACGGCGGAGGCGGACGGGCGGGGGCGGACGGGCACCCGCCTACACTTGGCCCGGTGTTCGCCCCCCTCCACACCGACGAAGAGCTGCGTGACGCGCTCGCCCGCCTCCTCGACGGGCTGCCGCCCCGGCAGGCCGCCGGGGCCGTCGAGCGGCTGATCAGCGGCTACCGGGACAGCGGTGCCGCGGCCCCCGTCCTGCGCGACCGCGGCGACGTCGCCGCCTACGCCGCCTACCGGATGCCCGCCACCTTCGAGGCCGTCCGCGCCGCCCTGGACGCCCTCGCCGACCGGGCCCCGGAGCTGGACCCGGCCACCCATCTGGACGTGGGCGGGGGCACGGGCGCGGCCGTGTGGGCCGCCGCCGCGGTCTGGGGCGACGGCCCGGACCGGAACGGGCAGGCGCGGGCGCGGGCGCGGGCGACCACCGTGCTGGACCGGTCCGAACCCGCCCTCGCCCTCGGCCGTGAACTGGCCGGCGGCTCCGGCTCGGCAGCCCTGCGCGGCACCGAGTGGCGGCAGGAGCGCATCGGGGCCGCGCCGGGACTGGACGCGGCCGATCTGGTCACCGTCTCCTACGTGCTGAACGAGCTGCCCGAGGACGCCCGGCACTCCCTGGCCGACGCCGCCGCCGCGGCGGCCCGGCGGGCGGTGGTGATCGTCGAGCCGGGCACCCCGGAGGGCTACCGGCGGATCATCGAGGCGCGCGGCCGGCTGACCGGGGCCGGGCTGCGCGTCCTGGCACCCTGCCCGCACAGCGGCGCCTGCCCGATAGAGCCCGGCTCGGACTGGTGCCACTTCGCCGCCCGCGTCAGCCGCTCCTCCCTCCACCGGCGGGTGAAGGGAGGATCGCTGGCGTACGAGGACGAGAAGTTCTCCTACGTGGCCGCCGTCCGCCCCGGTGCGGGCGGCGGCGATACGGGCGGCGGCACGGACGGCACGCCCGCCGCAGCGCGGATCGTGCGCAGGCCGCAGATCCGCAAGGGCCAGGTCCTGCTCGACCTGTGCGCCGGACCGGACGGCGAACACGGCGGGCTGCGGCGCGAGACCGTCACCAAACGCCGCGGTCCGGCGTACCGCGCCGCGCGGGACGCGCGCTGGGGCGATACCTGGAGCGAGACCCGCGACGGCGGGCGGGACGGGGGCGGGGGCTGACGGCCCCCGCCCCGCACCGGCGCGGTGTGCGGTGCGGCGCCCGGGTCAGCCGCGCAGCTCCGCCGTGCAGCACTTCACGCTGCCGCCGCCCTTGAGCAGCTCCCCCAGATCGACCCCGACCGGCTCGTAACCGCGCTCGCGCAACGGCTCGAACAGGCCCACCGCCGCCTGCGGCAGCAGTACGTGGTGCCCGTCGCTGACCGCGTTCAGCCCGAAGGCGCGGGCGTCGTCCTCCCCGGCGGTGATCGCGTCGGGGAAGAGCCGCGCCAGCACCGCCCGGCTGCCGGGTGAGAACGCCCGCGGGTAGTACATGACGGCGTCGTCGCGGGCGTCGTCCAGCACACACAGGGCCGTGTCCAGGTGGTAGAAGCGCGGGTCCACCAGATCCAGGCCGACGACCGGACGGCCGAAGAACTCCTGTGCCTCCGGGTGGGACAGCGGACTGCTGCGGAAGCCGCGCCCGGCCAGCAGCCAGGAGGCGGTGACGGCGAAGTCCCCCTCGCCCTCGTTGACGTGCTCCGGCTCGCGCACCTCGGCGAAACCGTGCGCCCGGTACCACTCCCGGTGCACCGCGGCCTCCCGCGCCCGCTCCGGATGGGCGAAGCGGGCGCCCAGCACCCGGCCGTCGACGACGAGCGCGCCGTTGGCGGCGTACACCATGTCGGGCAGCTCCGGGTCGGGAGCCAGTTCCTCGACGGTGTGGCCGAGCGAGCGGTAGGCGTCGCGCAGGGCCTCCCACTGGGTCACGGCCAGCGGGAGGTCCACGGGCTTGGCCGGGTCCATCCACGGGTTGATGGAGTAGGTGACCGCGAAGTACGCCGGTGGGCACATCAGGTAGCGGCGGGGTGTGTACACGGGAGGGCTCCTCACAGGATCGCTGCGTGTCGGAGGTGTCGCGCTGTGTCAGCACATCGTCCACCCGGCCGGGCGTCCCTGTCCTGTCCGGGAGGAGGATTTCCGCTGTACGGCGCAGAACCGTCTCCCGGCGGGCCGGGCGGGCTGTGACCATCGCGACCACCGTTCGATTACTCATCGGGGGCGCGGAAGGAGCAGGATGGAGAAGGCCGTCCGGGATCTTCGGAATCCGTCCGGCCGAAGGCGCTCGGTTTCGTACCCTCGAAATCCACGGCCCCGGTCACGCGTGGGGCGGTACGCGGTCCGGCACGCGAGGTCGCTGCCCGGCCCGCCCCGACGCCCCGCCAGACCGGCCGCGAGCACCGCACACCAGGGAAGCGATTCCCCCACAGGCCCAGGCCGGTGGTTCCCGCGCTAGGAGTCCGATGGAACGCGAAAGCAGATTCTCCCGGTGGCTGCGCCGACGCTCCCGCGGCGCGCACGCGAGCGCCGCGCAGGAAGCGGCCCGCGTACGGGAGGACCTGCTGCTGACGGCCGCCGCGGCCGGTTTCCCCCTGGCGCCGGCCGCGCACCCCGAGGGCTACGGCTGCTCCTGCGACCGGATCGGCTGCCCAACCCCCGGCCGGCATCCGGTCTCCTTCGCCTGGCAGACCCAGGCCACCACCGACCCCGAGCAGATCGCCCGCTGGGCCGCCGGCCGGCCGGCGGCCAACTTCATCACCGCCACCGGCCGCACCCACGACGTGCTGGACGTGCCCGTGGGCGCGGGGCGGGCCGCGCTGGAGCGGCTGGAGGCAGAGGGTGTCGAGGTCGGGCCGGTGGCGGTGTGCGGCACCGACCCCTGGCCGGGCCGGATGCTGTTCTTCACCGCCACCCGCGGCACCCCGGAGGACGAGGACGAGTGGTGGCCGTGCGTGCTGGACTGCCGCCCCGAGACCCTGGACGACCACCCGGGCCTGCGGTGGCACTGCCGCGGCAGCTACGTGCTCGTACCCCCCGCCCGGCTGCCCGGCGACTCCGAGCCGGCGGTGGGCTGGCTGCGCGCCCCCGAACGCCCGCTGCCCGACCCGCTGACGATGCTGGAGGCGCTGACGGACGCGTGCGCCGCGTACCCGCAGGAGGAGCCGGACCACACCGCCCCGTGGCCGGTGCGCTGACGCGCCGGGGCGGTGGCCGGGTCAGTCGCCCTCGGCGCTCGTCAGGCGCTGGAGGCGGTAGACCAGCCTGACCCTCGGGTCGTCGGCGTCGGCGGGAGGCACGGCCGCGGTCTGGAGGCCGAGGCGGACGTAGGTCACCGACTGCCGCGGCGTGCCCTCCAGCAGGGCCTTGACGTACGGGTCCTTGATCTGCGGCTGGTAGCCCTGGGGCACGGTCTGCCGCATCTGGTGGTGCGTGGTGAAGAAGACCAGCGCCCCGCCGTCCTCGGTGCGCAGCCCCACCGGCGCGAACCGGGCGTCCCGGGCCGGGAGGTCGGCCCACTGGGTGCGCGCGCCCGGGTTCGCCGCCGCCTTCCTCCGCTCCTGGCGCAGACCGCTGGTGGCGGGGCCGTCGGCGAAGGCGTCGCCGCCCTCGCGCAGGTAGTCCGTGTACCTCTTCCCCAGGTCCTTTGGCGCGACGGCCAGCCGGGCCGACGCGCCGGAGGGCACGGCCTCGGCGTGGCCCTCGCCGTCCTCGGCGAACTCCGGCACCGCGGAGGCCTCCAGCACCGACAGGTACGACGCCTTCCAGCCCTCCTCCACACCGTCGCGGGTGAAGACCAGCAGCCAGCGCTTGCCGGGGCTCTGGCTGGAGGCCGTGTCGGCGACGAAGAACTTCGGCCAGCCCGCCTGCCGCGGTATCAGGAAGCGGGCGTCGGTCAGCTCCAGGTCCCGGTGGCCGGGGCCGCCGCCGGGGTGGACGATCCGGCGGGCCCGCAGCCCGGCCTGGTCGACGGCGCCCAGCGCGCCCGTCTCGATGGTGGCGTTCAGGGCGGCGTCGTTGGTGCGGTTGGCCTCGTTGTTGGTCTCGGTGAAGTGCTCGAGGGCCTTCGCCGCCTCCGCCTCGGTCACCGCCGGGACCACGGCCCGCTCGCCGTGCACCGTGACGCAGCCCGGCAGTGCCGCCAGAGCGGCCAGCACCACCGCCGACACCATCGCACGCCTGAGCCCGCGCGCCTTCGTCCGCACTCTCCTCGACCCCTCCCGGACCGTCACGAGGCTTTCCGGCCCGAACCCTACCGGTGCCCCGCGGGGGCCGGGCGACGGGAGGGGACGGGGGGAGCCGGCCGGACGACGGGAGCGGCGGGGTGCGGCGGACCCGGCCCCGCCCCGGGCCGGTTCGGAGGGCGGAGCCGGGAGCCGTGGGGGGCGGGCGCGCGCCCGCGGGGGCCCCCCCGCGCCCCCGC